>DATLCH010000274.1:0-3391 GCA_035526465.1 Candidatus Limnocylindrales bacterium
TAAGCCATCATGCTAAACAGCAAATGATCCGTCGGTAGGAGGAAATTATGGCCCAGATCGTGTCGATTATCGGCATTACGCATAATCCATTCATGCCCCGCTTGTTCAAACAAGCTCAGCAGCCGCCCGGCGCCGCCAAAGTCAAAGAACGCATCGCCATGATGCGCCAGAAACTCGCCGAAGCCAAAGTCGATGTGCTCGTCTGCATCGGCAATGATCACTTGCATCAGTTTTTTATGGACAACATGCCGGCATTCATGATCGGCAAGATGGAGCAGTACGACGGAACGTTCTACGATGAAGAGCGCGAATTCGGCTTGCCCAAATGCAAACTCCAGGGCGATCTCGATGTTTCCGACGCCATTATGGAGGGGGCCTTTGATCGCGGCGTCGACTTTTCTTATTCAAACGAACTGACCATCGACCACTCGATCATCGTGCCCATGTTGTTCGTCCGGCCTGAGATGGATATTCCCATCGTGCCGATTTTGACCAACTGCATCGCCCCGCCGATGCCGCGCCCGAAACGCTACTTCGAGGTCGGTAAAGCGCTGCGCGCTGCCATTGACAGCCTGCCGACAAACAAGAGAATCGGCGTCCTCGTCAGTGGCCATCTGTCGCTCGAAATTGGCGGGCCGAAAATGTTCGAGCCCAAGTTTACAGATCCAAATTTCGACGCCAATGCTGTCGGTTGGATTGTTAACGGCAACATCGACGCCGCAGCCGAAGCCTGCGCGCCCGAGAAAGTTATTCAATACGGCAACATGACCACTGGCTATCTGAATTTCATCATGATGATGGGCCTCGCCAATTTGACCAAACCGTCCTACGCCGAAGCACTCGACGCAGGTTTTCCGGCAATCCCGTTCTTTAGCTGGGATCAACAGGCTCAGGCTTGATGGTCGAAAGACTTACTAATGGATTTTAAAATTCTTTCCACCGTGTTCACTTCCGTCTTCATCGCCGAGCTCGGCGACAAAACTCAGCTTGCGACGATATTATTCGCGTCCGACAAGGACACTAGTAAACTGACCGTCTTTGTCGGCGCCGCCGCAGCTCTCATCGTAACCTCTGCCATCGGCGTTGGCGCAGGCTCGATCGTTTCGCAGTACGTCAGCGAGAAGACTTTGCAGTACGTTGCCGGAATCGGCTTTATCGCAATCGGCATCTGGACGTTGGTTAAAGCGTAGCCAAGGAGCGATCATGAGCAAATACCTAATGAACAAACTGATTCACCTCGTCAACATGGATGAGAAAGCCGAAGAAAAGTATTGCGCCAACCCGCGCGCGTTCGTCGAAGAATGGGAGAAAACTCAGAAGTTAAAACTGACGCCGGATGAACGTGAAGCGCTCGCGACCAAGGACTACGGCAAACTTTACGCGCTGGGCGCCCATCCGTTCACATTGTGGAGCTTTACCGAGGCGGTCTGGATACATGAAAAGCCGCGACCCGATTTGGTGGCGGACTACAAAGCCAAAGCTGCCAAGACAGGGTATCCGAACTTTAAAACCTGAGTTAGGCGCGAGCCACGAGGCTTGAGGCATGAGATCCTATCTTACTCGCGCCTTTTGCCTCGCGCCTCATGCCTATCGCGCGCTTCCTGCTCCATCGCCCGCGTGTAACCCTTCCAATCGCTGACGCCGCTCACCAAATCTGAAATCACCAACAGGTGAGATAAACTATTCTGCTCCGCCGTGCGAATCACATGGGGTGGTTCGCGACCTTCTTGAATGTCGCGGATGGCTTTTTCCATGAGCTTGCGCGCCGCCACAATGGCGATATCGGACGACACGACATGCTCCTGTGTGCGGTCTTGCACTGCGCCCTGGCTACCGGTAGCGAAAGCGTCGTGGGTCTGAAAACCGCTCCCCATGCCGGTATAAGTCTGCGTCTGCATAGATTGGCGGTCCTGCATAAAACGATTCGCCTCGTTGCGCACCGGCCGGTAGTGTTCGTCAACTTCCGCGAGTGACTTGTCGATCACCGCTTGATCGAGCGGGGCTTCGCGATTGAAGAAGAAGCAATATTTCCAGTGATGGGTGTAGTCGATCGGCACGTGCCAGTTGATGCCATAGCCTTGCCCGCCGGTCTGACCCGGAAACGTGCTCAGATTCGGCAAGACAAAGTTTGAAACTCGCAGGTAAATCTTGCCCTCGCCCATCTGGCGCACCGAATAAATACGCACACCAAAGTCCGTGACCTCGACCTCCAATGCCGGCGGCTGCGCTTTGGCGATCAAGTTGTAATGTGACTCTTCGCTGCCGCGCACACCGGTGTATCGCTCTTCCTTGTGTTCGAGAAACTTATGTAAGAACGACAAGTGCACCGGATCGATATTGCCTTCGTTGGCCTGGAGATAATTGCACTCGTGGTAAACTTTGTAGACACAAAAATGGCCCGGCGGTTGATTCAAGAATTCGTAGTTGGGCAACAAAGGCGCTTTGCCCGGCCCCATATAAGTGAAAATCACCCCGCCTTTCTCCTGACACGGATAGGCACGATGGTGAATCGCATCGCGGTTGGCACCACCACCCGGCTCACCTGGCTGTTCCAGACAACGGCCGTGAATGTCGTAGAGCCAGCCATGATAGAGACACCGCAGCCCGCCATCTTCGATGCGGCCGTAGCTCAAATCCGTGCCGCGATGGGAGCAATGCAGGCCGAGCAAACCGATCCGGCCGTGATCGTCGCGAAACAACGCCAGCGTCTCGCCGAGAATTTTGACGCATAGCGGCGCGCCGTCCATCGGAAGCTCGGTGCATAACGCCACGGGTTGCCAGTAGCGCCGCAGCAGTTCTCCTGCGGGCTTGTCGGGGTTGGTTTGAGTCAACAGTTGATTTTCTTCGCTGGTAATCATCGCGCAATTTCAACTTTCCTAATATTACTTCAAAAGCTTGGCCGCGAGCGTAATAGCCGGAGCTCTAATTTTCTTCACCGACGATTCCAGATGAGTTTCCAGTCGGAGATAATCGTCGACCGACATGACGTCTTTGCAACCCTCGCTGCCGGATGCTTTCAGCCACGCCGTGTTCACGTCCAGCCGGCGCGTACCCTGCGTCATCGCCTTGCCGTAGAGCTCCTGACCTTCCTTGCCGAGCAGCCAGTTGACGAAGATCTTAGCGGCGTTTGGATGCGGGGGATTTTTTATCACCGTGACCACGCCGCTGCCGTTGTTGGCGTGGGCGCCTTCTCTGACGCGCGTAACCGGCTTCACCGGCAGCCCGGCTTTGATGAACGGTTCGTAGGTGTAGTGGCTCAAACCAAGAGTAAAGGCGAGTTTGCCTTTAGCCAAGCCGTCGGCCAATTGGCGCAAGTTCTGATTCACCAACAAATCCTGTTGCGCCAGCTTGGTTAGATACTCCTCGCCTTTGGTTTTCCATAAAAACGACC
>DATLCH010000278.1:0-4180 GCA_035526465.1 Candidatus Limnocylindrales bacterium
CGATAAGGTGGCGGCGATTGCATGTTCAGCCGGTGCAGAAGTCATTCGCGAGAACGCCGAGAACGGCGAAACCAGTGCGGTTGATTTTGCGCGGCTTGAACTAAAGCGGGCTGGCTGCGAAGCGGTGCTGATTCTTCCTGCCGACATGCCGCTGCTGTGCGCGCAAGACGTCGAAGCGGTCTTGGCGAAAGTCCCAGTTGACGCTCTTCCGCCGTACGCACTTCTAGTCCCGTCGCATGACCAGCTCGGCACCAACGCGCTTTTGTTGGCACCCCCGGATGTGATCCAGCTACGCTTTGGCCACGATAGTTTCAATTTTCATCTGAGCCAAGTGGCTGCCCAAGGTTTGCCTGTCCGGTTTGTCGAGAATGAACATATCGCGCTCGATGTCGATGAGCCCAAGGACCTCGAACGGTTCCTGGCGTACGGTTATCAAGGCGGCGAGTCGACCGGCATTGCCCGGGAGCTGCTGTCTGGCTGCGTGGTGCCGATCGGCCAGGGCTCTGGGGACGCATGAAGCGAATCGAGCTTTTCGGCTTGGCCGGCATGGCGGAAGTTCATGCCGGGGACATCGTCGGGCAACTCATTTGCGAAGCCTGCGAGCGCCAGCAGTTCGAGTTGACCGACGGCGATCTGCTGGTGGTGGCGCAGAAGATTGTTTCCAAAGCCGAAGGCCAAATAACCGCGCTGGCAACTGTCACGCCGACGGCGCGGGCACAGCAGCTGGCGCGTGAACTCGGCAAGGAACCAGAACTCGTAGAAGTCATCCTTCGCGAAAGCCGCAAGGTAATTCGCACCGGCGGCCGGGCCATGATCGTCGAAACTCATCATGGCTTTGTCTGCGCCAACGCGGGAGTCGATCAGTCCAATGTCGGCCTGAACCAAGTGGCGTTGTTGCCGCAGGATGGCGATCGTTCGGCGCGTCAGATTCGCGCGGAGATTCGCCGTCGTATTGGGAAGAATGTCGGTATTATCATTAGCGATAGCTTTGGCCGCGCCTGGCGTGTCGGCACGGTCGATGTGGCGGTCGGGGTGGCCGGAATCAATCCGATCAAAGACGAGCGGGGTCTGAAAGACCGCCACGGGTATGAGCTCAAAGCAGCGGTGGCGGCGGTCGCCGACGAGTTGACATCCGCCGCGGAGTTGGTAATGGGTAAGCGCGACGCCGTGCCCGTCGTCATCGTGCGCGGCTACGACATACAATTTACGGAGGAAGGGTCGGTGCATAAGCTCTTGCGCCCTGAGGCGGAAGATCTTTTTCGCTAGATTGGAAAATATATGGACAACTTCAGTGTAGCTATCGTCGGTGGCACAGGAAACCTCGGAGGTGCCCTGGCGCTGCGTTTGGGCGCGCCGGGCGTGAGAATCATTATTGGGTCCCGCGATGCCGAGAAAGCCAAGAAGGCCGTGGAAACGTTGCAGCCTAAATTGCGCGCCGGCGAGATGATCGGCACGACTAATCAAGAGGCGGTCAAAGACGCCAATTTCGTCGTCATCGCGGTTCCCTACGAGGGCCAGGCGCAGATGGTTCAGGATCTTAAAGGGCAAGTGGCGGGCAAGATTATCATCGATACCGTGGTGCCGCTCAACAAAGTCAAACCGTTTGTCCCTGCCGCCGGCTCGGCGTTGCAGGAGGCACAGCAGATCCTCGGTGACGAAGCACCGGTAATTGGCGCGTTGCATAATATTTCAGCCGTCGATCTCGGCGATGTCGAATCTCCCCTCGGCGACGTTCTCGTTTGCGGCGACAATGCCGAGGCAAAGCAGAAAGTGATGGAGATCATCCAGCGCATCGGCGCCATTGCCTACGATGCCGGGCCGGCGAGCAACGCTTACGTCATCGAGGGCTTGACCGGTGTCATCATCGCCCTGAATCGCAAGTACAAATCAAAGCACGGCAGTATCAAGATCACCGGCCTCGGCGCACAATCCGGACATTGAGCGCCACCTGTTGCAAAACTGGGTGGAGCCGTTGCCGGTTGATTTAGATCGGTTGAACGGGATGTGGTCCTGCTCGACCGGCGCGCGCATCGGGATTCTCGATCTTATATGAAATGTGCTTAATATAATCGCTTCTCAGTAATGCATTTCCCAAAGTTCCGGGCGCTCGCAGTCGAGCCCCAGGCGGACTGGAACTCTCAACAATTCATGGGCTTAGTCAGTTTCCTCGAGCGACCGAGCAGTGTTAACCTTTGGCTCGCTGCGGCGTCTAATTAGTTAAACGGCTGGTGCAGTGACCAGCTTCTGCAGCCATGGAAAGCTCTAAGGATCTCGGCGACGAAGAATTGGTGACCTTGTGCCAGCAAGGGCAAGGCCATTATTTCGATGTATTGGTGCGACGTTATATGGAAAAGGCATTTCACATCGCTTACGACTTCACGCGCAACAAGGAGACAGCCAAAGATCTCTCCCAAGACGCGTTCCTGCGCGCCTACGCGAACATCAAGCGTTTCGATGGACGGTCGAGTTTTTATACGTGGTTTTATCGCATTGTGGTGAATCTTTGTCTGGACCATGCGCGGCGCAGCGGCCGGGTGTTTTGGGAGTCACTGGATAAAGCCCCGGAAGAACCGGGCGGACAGCGTCAGTTGGTTGACACCCAGCACCAACCCGACCAGGAAGCCATCGCGGGCGAAGCGAGCAGACGCGCCAATGCGACGTTGGAGTCGATGCCGAATAAACAGCGCACGGCATTTCTGCTGCGAAACCAGGAAGGATTGCCGATTGCGGATATTGCCAAGGTGATGAAAACCACCGAGGGAACTGTGCGGGTTTATCTTCATAGAGCTGTGGCGACATTGCGCCAAAGCCTGGTGGAGTTCGTTTAGGAGAAGTTATGGAAAACCGGATTAAGCCGCTGGAAGACGCGTGCAAAAATTACGAAGAGGATCTGGTGCTGTATCACTACGCTGAGACCGACGCTAGTGAACGCGCGGCCATAGAGCAACATCTTGCCCAGTGTTTGCGTTGCCGCAATTTCGTCGAGGATCTCGGGCGGGTACTGCCACAGATGTCGCTCAAACCGGAGCTGCCCCAGGCATTTTGGGACAACTATTTTCGCGAAACGGTAGCAAAACTGGATGATCAAGCAGCGCGGCAGAACTGGTGGCAGCGCTGGTTGGCACCCATGAATAGTTGGCTCGTGCCGACCTTCGGCACGGTTGCGATTGCCGTCTTTGCGATTGCGCTGATGATTCAGAAGGGCGATTTTAACGCCACGAGTGAAACCGCGTCAGGGCAAATTCCCGCAGAAGTGTTGGTCGATTCGAACCAGCTCGAATTTTTCAAATCCATGGAAATTTTAGAATCTCTCAGCACGCTCGAAGAACAGGATAGCGCTAAGCCGGAGCGGAAAACCAGTTATATTGAAAACGGGCCTGTGCAGGTGGTTGCCTAAATAATTTTGATCAGGACTAAAATGAAATCGCGTAATTTGTTTTTGGTAGTCATCGGTTTCGTTCTTTTGCTTGAATCGCGCGCGCTCGCCGACGGCGACGACTGGCGTAAGCTCAATCCCAAAGAAAAGGATAAGATCCGTCGCAATTATGAGCGCTGGGAAAAATTGCCGCCGCAAGATAAAGAACATCTGCGCGAAGAATGGGAGCGGTGGAATCGCATGCCGCAGGACCGTCGGGATCGACTCAAGCAACGTTTCGAAGATCATCGCCGCAACGGGGATTGATCCACGAATATTCCGTCTTTCATTTCCGCAAGATAACGATCCCTCTCGCGTAATCTAGTCTTCAATAGAAATTCGCTTCTCGCCTTTGCGCCGAAGTCGATTCGGCGCGCGTAAAATTTTTCCTGCCGGTCTCTAGTACTTCTTATGCTGGTTAATTTTTTCTAAGGACGGTGCGAAATCCCGCCGTCGCCGTCTAAAGATTTGAGGAAACAAAAAGATGACGACAAAAGTATGACCGCATTCGCCGCAACTAGAGACTACGGCATGGAAAGGAGGCAGCATGAAAACAATCGCGCTTTTGGTCTTGTTGGCGTTGGGAATCGTTTCGGCGTCCGGTTGCCACTGGATGCATCACCGCCGCGATTATTCGAGAAGTTACGATCGAAATTAAACCCTGACGTGGCTCCGGTTTCGTTAAGAAGACGGAGCCAAGCCCAATAATCACGCAAAAAACAAATGGTAAAACGCTGGTGCAAATTCCCAGAGAATTATAATAGT
>DATLCH010000285.1:0-3328 GCA_035526465.1 Candidatus Limnocylindrales bacterium
AGTTGTATCGCGCCAGCCAAGCCGGTGTCGAAATAGATCTCATTGTCAGGGGAATGTGCAGTCTACGGCCCGGGCTGCCGGGACTATCGGAGCGCATTCGCGTGGTTTCGATTATCGACCGCTATCTCGAGCATGCGCGCATATTTTATTTCCAAAATCATGGCAAGCCGGAATATTTCCTGGCATCGGCCGACTGGATGCAGCGCAATTTCGATCGTCGAGTCGAAATCGCCTTCCCAGTATTGGACGCGCAGTATCAGACAAAACTAAAAGAGATCTTGGAGACGCAGCTAGCCGACAATGTGAAAGGCTGGCGCATTCAGTCCGACGGCAGTTCGGTACGGATGCACAGCGATGGCGCAAACTCGATGCGCTCGCAACAACGGTTCTACGAGATCATGGACACCGAGCGCAGTGGATCGGCACCGCGAACGACTCATGAGATCGATTGATGCCGAGAGTTGGTAGGGGTTCAGTTTGAGGCTAAAGAATCCGCCCCGCTGCGTTGACAAAACTACGTCCAATCTATTTGATCATTCTTAGCCGTAATTCATTAGCGGGAGGTGCCTCATGACCGACTGCCTGCATGAAAAAACAACTGCGCGAGGCTCCGAGCAGGGTATATTTTGCCGCGACTGCGGCGAAAAACTTTATGAACTTGAGCCTCGTGAATGCCAGTATTGTGTGAGTTTTCGCCCTACTCTACCGTTCAACACATGTCACAAGAAAACCGAGTCCGTGTTTCGAAACATGCACGCCCTATTCAAAGTAGGTGAGGGAACGTGCTTCGACGAGAACAAGTCAGACTGAACCACGACCCGAGAGTTCGCCATATTGTTATATCCATCACGACGCCGCGAGAGTGCGGTAGGACCAGGTTCGTTATAGTGGCGGGTTAGCCCAACGCCGCCCGGCGCATTCACTAAAGCACCTTCTCAGCCCTGAAATTTCTTAACCTCGGCATGCCGATCCAGTATCCCAACGTCAATAACGTCCCGACGACGCAGCCGAACAGCAACGAGCCCGGTGCGCCGATGAGCGCCGCCATGAATCCCACTTCCGTCGCGCCGACGCTGTTGGCACCTTGAGAAAACATATGAAAAACGGCGAAGGCACGGCCGCGAACTGCTTGCGGCGTGAGCAAGTGAAATGATGTCTGGCGCATGACCGCTTGGAGCGAGTTCGCCATCCCCATGACCCCGAGAAGTCCCAGCGAAAGCCAAAGCTTTGTCGATAGGGCGAAAGCGCCAAGCGCTAGAGCATAGGCGAGAAATGACCAAAGGGCGAGCATCCCCTTGCTTGTTATATCGCGTATGACGAGCAGCGCGACGGTGCCGATCATGCCGCCGACTGCCGGCGCTGAAGACAACATGCCGAAACCGGCGGGCCCCACGAACAGAATATCTTTAGCGAAGATCGGCAAGAGCGGCCGATAATAGCCGACACCAACAATGACGAAGTCGAGCAGTACCATGGCGAGTACCACCGGCTCGGAAAAAAGGAATTTTACACCACCGAGCAAACTGGCGAAGGCAAGCTTCTCGTGACTCGGTTTAGCGCTGGCGGGAATCGTTAGTGAGACAATGGCGAAGACCGCCGGCAGATAAAAAAGCGCGTTAAACAAATAGGCATTGCCGGTGCTCATCCACGCCAGACTTAAGCCCCCGAGCATGGGGCCGATAAAGTGCGAGCCTTGCGAGATTGCCGAGTTGAGCGAAACCGCGTTGGTGAGATGGCTTCGCGGCACCAGGTAAGATATCAGCGACATGCGCGTCGGATTGAGGACTATATTGAGAGCCGACGTCATCGCCGTGCCGGCCTGAATATGCCAGACTTGGATCGCTCCGGTGAGGGTTAATACGCCGAGCGTGGCGGCCACGAGGAAATTTCCCAAGGTCGTCAGCAGTATCAGTTTCTTGCGGTCGACAAAGTCGGCGAGTGTGCCGCCAAACAATCCGAAAACAAAGATCGGCACACCCTGGGCGACGCCGGTGATGCCCAACTGAAACGCCGAGCCGGAAAGCTCGTAGACCTGATAAAAATTCTGTGTCTGGCGCATCTGCTGAGCGGTGGTGGCGCACAAAGATAGCAGGAACAGCAAACTGTAATCGCGGTAACGCAGCGAGGCCCAAGGCGCGAGCCGCACTTCGGCTTGCGGCGATTGTGTGAAATCTTCCGACATGATGTGGCCGCAAAAAGTCTCGGCTAGTTGAGATGCCGCATCACTTCGTCGTGAATAGTTTTGAGAGTCGTATCTTCGGCCGTGGCTATGCGCTTGAGGTCGTCGTATTCGGGTGTCGCGCGCTCGGTGCCGTCCGGTTGGGTGACGATTTTGACCCGCACCTCGCCATAGCGAGTTTTCACGCTCTTCACCTCTCGTCTCAACAGAATGCGGTTCACGGGATAGTATCGCAAACCGATGCTGCTGGTCTCCTGCAAGACGATCGCGGCAAGCCGGTCGCGTAGGGGGATTTCACAAATGGCCGTCAGCAGCGTTGCCGGGCGATTCTTTTTCATCTGGGTCGGTGTGAGAAAGACGTCGCGAGCCCCGGCGGTGAACAGACGCTCCATGACATGATCGAAATGCTGCGGATTCATATCGTCGATATTGGTCTCGATGACCAACATCTGATCCTGCTGCAAGCGGCCGGCGCTTTCGCCGATGAGCAAACGAAAGAGGTTGGGACGGTTCGAAAATTCTTTCTGCCCGGTGCCGTAGCCAATTTTATCGATCGTCATGCTCGGCTGATCACCGAAGGTGCTCCCCAGGGTTTTTATTAGCGCTGCGCCGGTGGGCGTCACCGTTTCGCTCTCTAAGTCGATGCCGAAGGTCGGCAGACCTTTTAACAATTCGATTGTCGCCGGTGCGGGCACCGGCAGCGGGCCATGCTGCGAACCGGTGATGCTGCGACCCAGGGGAATTCTCGAGAAATGCAGCTCGTCGATCGCCAATTCGTTTACACCGATGGCCGCGGCGACGATGTCGACAATGGAATCAGTGGCGCCGACTTCGTGAAAGTGCACTTGCTCGACGTCTACTCCATGAATCTTCGCTTCCGCTTTGGCTAGGCGAGTGAAAATGTCGACGCTTGTCGCCTTGATGGTGGAGCTTAGTTTGCTGCGCTCGAGCAGGCGGCGAATCTGTGGCCACGAGCGCGCGGATTCCCCGCGTGGGCAGATGACCTGGAATTGAGTGGCTCGGACAGCATGGACAGACTTCTGCGCTGCCTTGAGAGTGAACTCCAGGGTCGGGATTTTCTTGAGTTCCGCTTTGAGTTTTCCCAGCGGCAACCCCAGATCGATCATGGCGGCGACGAACATATCGCCG
>DATLCH010000287.1:0-3544 GCA_035526465.1 Candidatus Limnocylindrales bacterium
AGACGCCTGTTAGCACAGAGGACGACCGCCGGTCGCCCCTATACTTCATTTTGCTTCGTGCCTTCTTAGTGAGTTCCACGATTAATGTCTTTTCAGAAAATTCAGGATCGGCGGATGGCCCTTCTCGGGCATTTCACGCAAATAGCCGTGCCGGCCGCCCTCGACGAGATGAAGTTCGGCGCCGGGAATCTTCGTCGCCAGCACTCGTGCCGAAGCGACATGATCGCCGGTGCCGCCTTCGTGAGTGTCTTTACTGCCGACGATCACCAAAGTCGGCGCCTTGATGTTGTGAATCAGGTGAGTCGTCTCATGGCATTGGCGCGCGACCACGTGGCGCAGATAGCATTTTAACGGCGGCACTTCGTCGACGATCAGCTCCTGATACTGCTTAACCACATCGGGGTGCTCTTTCATGAACTGTTCGCTGAACATAAAACCCGGCCCCCAGTGGTCGCTCTGATATTTTTCATAACCCTTTTCGATCATCTCCAGCGCCGCGTCGAGCGGCACGCCGCGCGGATAGTCGAGAGAGTCGTCGTATTTTCCCGAGCCCGGGCCGGAGAGCACCAAGCTGCGCACTCTTTCCGGATAGTTAAGCGCAAACCACTGCAATACTCGCGCGCCCATGGAATGGCCCAGCATATGCGCCCGGTTGATGCCCAGAGCATCCATCAAACCAGCGCAATCCTTAGCAAATAGTTCGGTGGAATAGGGTATGTCCGGCTTGTCGCTGCGCCCCAGGCCGCGATGATCGTAAATTACGACTTGGTAATATTTAGCGAACTCCGGTACCTGCGACACGCGCCAAGGTGCGCAGCTGATGCCAGTGCCGGCGACAAACACCAATGGATCGCCTTCGCCGTAAATCTCATAGTAAAGATTGACGTCGTCAACTTTGACCTTGCCGCTCTTGCGTGGTTTCAATTGCTCCATCTGATCTCCAAGTTACCGATATGTAGTCGCGCTGACGCTATCGAATCAGTAATTTAGAGTCAACATGAGTCCAGGATTGAAAGCGCAACAATAACCTCTACTTGACAGTTCCACGGCGCGCTGGGATAAGGATGGCGCTGAGTCCAATGCGCATGAATGGAAATCAACGGAAGGTCGGCCATGAAAAGTCAATTTGCAATCTTCTTCGCCATCGCCGTCGTGAGCAGCGCAGCACCGTCGGTTTATTCCGCTGCGGCGCCGGAATCAGCCGGTCAAATCCTCGCGCGATTGAACAAGTTGCCGGCGGAACAGCGACACAAGCAGCTTGTCGACAAGGCCAAGACCGAAGGCGAAGTCGCTTTCTATAGCTCGCTTCAGGCGCAACAGATCGAACCCTTCACCCGCGTGTTTCAAAAGCGCTATCCATTCATCAAAGTGAATCCCTACCGTGTCTCCGGCAACCGCCAGGTGATCAAGATCCAGTCCGAGTTAAACGGCGGCAATCATCTCTTCGATGTCACCAACGGATCTGCCGAACAGGCCTCGGCGATCAAGAAGATCGGCGCCATCGATCCGTATTTCTCGCCGCAGCGCGAATATTACAATCCACCGAATCGCGACAAAGACGGTTACTTCACTTCGCTCTACGTCATCCCCATCGTGCTCGGATACAACACCAACATGGTCAAGCGCCAGGACGCACCCAAGAGCTACGAAGACCTGCTCCAGCCCAAATGGAAAGGCAACATGTTTCTCGATGACGAGGCGTACGAGTGGTCCGCTGTGCTGCAAAAACATATGGGGCGGGACAAAGCGCTGCAGTATATGCGCGCGCTAGCCAAGCAGGATTTGAGACTCATGCGCGGGCGCACCGCCCAGAGTCAGCTCCTGGCCGCGGGCGAGCGGTCCATTGCCATCGTGCTGTCAGGACATACCGTCCTCGACATGAAGGCGCGCGGCGCGCCGATCGATCAAGTAATCCTCGACCCTTACTTCGCCCAGGCCAATAAGCTCATGCTGGCGCGCCATGCGCCCCACCCTCACGCGGCCGCGCTTTTTTATGATTGGTCGCTGTCGGAAGAAGGTCAATCGATCATCACCAGCTTTGGCCGGGTGATCGCGCGCAAAGGAGTCAAGCAAAGATTTCCCGAGTTGGTGGAAAAAGAATCGTTTCTCGTCGATGTCGATTTCATCGGACCGATTATGGATCAGACCGGCAAAGAGTTCAGCCAGATTTTTCTCGGCCGGTAACGATCGGACCGAACATCTTCAAGTTCAGCGCGCCCGTTTGAACCTGCGAAAAATTTTCTCCGCGACCATCATCCCAGCCAAAACTACCATACCGGCAATCATCCCGATCGCAATATCGAGCACGATTGGCAAAACCGGTTCAAGTATTCGACCAATCGCAGGAATCCCGCCGGCACCGTGGGCGACATGTTCAACCCACTGATGCGCGCCGGGAATTCCGTGCGCGAGAATGCCGCCGCCGACCATGAACATAGCAATGGTCCCGACAATCGAGAGACTTTTCATCAGGTAAGGCGCCAGATGCAGGAGAAGTGCGCCAAAACCGCGTTGGATTTTGCGCAAAGTATTGTTCCCGTTTTTCTGGCACAAGTGGAGGCCGGCGTCGTCGAGTTTAACGATGCCGGCAACGAATCCATAAACCCCGACGGTCATGAGAATTGCTATGGCACAGAGCACCGCAACCTGTTTGCCGAAAGCGGCGTTCGCAACCGTCCCCAATGCGATCACAACGATTTCGGCTGACAAAATGAAATCCGTACGTATGGCGCCCTGAATTTTGTCTTTCTCCAGCGCGACCAGATCGACGGCTGGGTTAACCAGAGCCTGCAGATGGTCCTTGTGATGGGCGTCGTCCGACGAGTGAGCGAGAAACTTATGAGCGATCTTTTCGCAGCCCTCGTAACACAGATACGCCCCGCCGATCATTAACAGCGGTGTAATCGCCCACGGAATCAATGCGCTAATCGCCAACGCCGCGGGCACCAGGATCGCTTTGTTCTTGAGCGAGCCTTTGGCGACGGCCAAAACCACCGGTAATTCCCGGTCGGTGTGCACGCCGGCAATCTGATGGGCATTGAGCGCCAGATCGTCGCCCAATACCCCGGCGGTTTTCTTCGCGGCGACTTTGCTCATTACGGCAACGTCGTCAAGAATCGACGCGATATCGTCAAGCAGGGCGAATAAACTACTTCCGGCCACGGATCACTCCCGTGCTGATCACTGTCGAGATAAAAAAGAGGGCGGGTTTGAAACCCGCCCTTGCGACTGGAATTTCCCGCTGTACGTTGTTGGGTGAATCTTCCGATTTCACCCGTGGTGCGCCGCACTGCGCAGCACATTGCCGGCCATCTCGCCGCTCAACCGGCCTTGGTCAAAAATCACCTTGCCGTTGACGACGGTGTAATGCACGCCCTCGGAGCGCTGGATCAAGCGCTTGGTGGCGGCGGGATAATCTTCGGCCCATTCGGGTTCACAGGCCTTGATCGTCCTGGGATCAAAAACGGTCACGTCGGCGGCGAACCCGGGGCGCAATAGTCCGCGGCCTTCGATGCCCCAAATGGACGCGACATGAAACGTCAAC
>DATLCH010000003.1:0-9311 GCA_035526465.1 Candidatus Limnocylindrales bacterium
GGACTTATGACAAAGTGCGCATATAATTTTACCCACGAAAGCGGGACCGTAGGATCGCACTGGACAAGTAATACGATACTTGATTAATCGGTTAGCTGGTCGCAGTCACAAATGGTACGGTTACCGGTATGCTAAGTGTAATTCTTCTAATCGTTTCCAATACTTTTATGACTGTTGCTTGGTATGGGCATTTAAAGCATCGATCTGCACCGTTAATACAAGTTATTCTCATCAGTTGGTTCATTGCACTCGGCGAATATTGCTTTCAAGTACCGGCCAATCGAATAGGATACAGTAGATTTACTGGCTACCAGTTAAAAATCATTCAGGAGTGTATTACTATCGCGATTTTCGTAGTTTTCGCATACTTCTATTTAAACGAGACCATCCGTTGGAATTATGCCGTCTCGCTTGTCTTCGTGTTTCTAGCCGTCTTGTTTGCCTTCTGGGGACAATTTTAGGAAGGATACTATCACCTGAAGTTTTCTTCAGCAGCAAGCTTCTTCCGCTCTCTTTATCCCTCACCGGCGTCACCAAACCCACGCGCTTGGCTTGTTCGCCCGCTGCTTGCCCTTGTGCGCGTATTTTCGACGGGCTTTTTCTTGGTCGCCTTGCTCTTTGATCGCTTTGCCATACCACTTCCTCGCAGTCACTCGCCCGCAAATCACGGCTACAGATAATGTCTTTGAACAAATTCCGTCAATACTACTCTTCACCGCGGCAATCTGCCAAGCGTAAAACTCTATCGAGCATTTCAAAGCAGTTGATTTTTACCGTCGCATCGCCGTAAAGTCAGCCAGACTGTGAGTCCCAACAAACCGTTTTATACCAAGACCGCCTCAGGCCGGCTCGTTTGGCTTATTTACCTGTTGTGCACGCTTGCCGGCTCTGCCGCGGCGGACCGTGTTCTTGGCGCCGATGCCGCGCGTGCCAAACGTGTATTGATCATATCCACAGGCAGTCGCTTTTCGCCTGGATTCAGCCTGGTCGATCAAGCCATACTCGGTGCTTTGGCGAAATTGCCTTCGGGTGCGATCGAGAGCTCTGGCGAGAATCTCGACATACTGGGTTTCCCGAGTGAGCGGTTCGCGCTAATTTTTCGTGACTACTTGAGCGAAAAATACGCCGAACGGCCGCCCGACCTCGTCATACTAGTTTATGTAGGTAACCTGGGAACTGCCGGCAAGGTGCTGCAGCAGCTTTTTCCCCGGACACCCGTCATTGTCGCCGGTTTCACTGAAGAAGACATTCCGCGCGATCAATTCGATCGTTTTGTTGTCGGTATTGCGCAGCGGGTCAACCCGCGCGCGACGATCGAAATAATACGGCGTCTACAGCCCGACGTTCGGCGCATTGTCGTGATTAGCGGCACGTCGGAGGTGGATCGCAGCGCTCTCAATCGGGTGAAGCAGGCGGCAGACTCGTTCGGCGGAAAGATCGACTTCGAATATTGGGACGATCGCAGCATGACCGAATTGCGTCAAGCCGTGAGTACACTGCCGGCGCAAACGGCAGTTCTGTTTTCCCGAATGTTTCGCGACGGTGCCGGTCATGCAGTAATTTCTTCACAGGCGGGCCAATCGATAGCTCAGTGGGCAAACGCGCCTGTCTATGTCATGACCGATACGCTTTTGGGTATGGGCGCGTTGGGTGGATCGGTAGCAACCATCGACGGCTTCGGCAAACGTGCGGGCGAGCTGGCGCGCTTGATTTTAACCGGTACCGCACCGGCAACGTTGCCGTTCGAAATCCGTACCGAGACCGTGCCGGTATTCGACTGGCGCGCCTTGCAACGCTGGCGCATCAACGAAAGCCGCCTGCCGACCAACAGCGTCATTCGCTTCCGACCAGCCTCGATATGGGATCAATACAGCCAATATATGGTCGTTGCCTTGGTGATTTTCCTATTGCAAGCCGCTCTGATTACCGGCTTGGTCTTGAATCGATTAAACCGGCGCCGGGCCGAAAAAGAGCTTCGGGAAAACCAGGAATTGCTGGAGATGGCGACACGCGCGGGCGGGTTGGGTTTATGGGCGCGCGATGTCACCGGCAATCAAGTCTGGGCGAATTCGGTAATCCGCGCGCAATTAGGTATTCGCCCGGATGAGTCCATCCAAGCGAGCGACTTACTTGCGCGTATTCATCCTGATGACCGAGCCGAAGTCATCGCTGAAGTCGCGCGCGCGCACGAGGGCAACGCATACTACGAAGGCGAGTTTCGCATTCAACTTAGCGATGGTGAACAGCGCTGGATTTTTACCAAAGGAGACACAGTAAACGTACCTACCGGGCATGGCGGGCGCCGAATGGGCGTTTCATTAGACATCACCGAGCGCAAAAGGATGGAATTTGCTTTGCGTGAGAGTGAGGAAAATTTCCGGCGGTTGGTGGAAACTACGGCCGCGGTTATCTGGCAGGCCGATTTCGGGAGTTGGTCATTTACCTACGTCACCCCCCAGGCGGTTCGGCTGCTCGGTTATCCCCTCGAGCAGTGGTACGAAAAAGATTTCTGGACATCTCATATCCACCCGGACGATCGGGAGGAGGCGATCGACACCTGTTTGACGAAGAGCAAGATCGCTCAAGACTTCGATTTCGAGTATCGAATGATCAGATCGTCGGGGGAGATCGTCTGGATACACGACATTGTCAGTTGTCAACATAACGGTGGCGGTCCATACCAGCTTCGCGGTCTTATGCTCGACATCACCGAGCGCAAACGCAGCGAGCTGGCCATTCGCGAGAGCGAGGAACGTTTTCGCACCGTGGCCAACTCAGCGCCGGTTATGATTTGGATGTCGGGAGCCGACAAGCTCTGCACCTTTTTTAACAAAGGCTGGATCGATTTCACCGGTCGGACGCTCGAGCAGGAGCTCGGTAATGGCTGGACCGAGGGGATTTGTCCGGAAGACGTGGAGCACTGTCTCGCGGTTTATAGGAATTCCTTCGACGCACGGCGGGAGTATTCGATGGAATACCGCCTGAGGCGAAGAGATGGAGAGTACTGTTGGGTGCTCGGCCAGGGCGTGCCGCGCTTTGAAGCCGATGGCGGATTTCTCGGCTACATCGGCACGGCCACCGATTTGAGTGAGATCAAGCGCGGCGATGAAAGGTTTCGGCTGGCGGTCGAGGCGTCCTCCAACGCGACCGTTATGGTCAACGACCAGGGTCAGATCGTGCTGGTCAATCAGCAAACCGAGACGCTGTTCGGTTACTCGCGCAAGGAACTAATCGGCCAGTCCGTGGAGCTGCTTGTACCGGAACGTTTCCGCGCTAACCACCCGCATGAGCGTGCGCGCTTCGTCGCAGCGCCGCAGGCTCGGACGTTGGGGCTGGATCGAGACCTGTGCGCCCGGCGCAAAGACGGCAGCGAGATTTTGGTTGAAATCGGACTGACGCCGATCGACACGCCGGAGGGTCTTCTTGTCCTCACATCGATCGTCGACATCAGCGCGCGCAGACAGGCCGAGGACGCGTTGGAAAAGGAACGCGCTTTTTTGCGCCAAGTCATCGACATCGACCCGAATTTTATTTTTGCCAAAGATCGCGAGGGACGTTTCACACTGGTCAATCAGGCCATCGCCGATGCTTACGGGACCACGGTGGAAGGGCTGATCGGCAAGACCGACGCCGACTTCAATTCGAACCGCGATGAAGTCGAGTACTTCCACTCTAAAGACCTCGAGGTGATCGATAGCCTGCAGGAGCGCTTCATCGCCGAAGAAAAATTAACCGACGCCGGCGGAAAAGTGCGTTGGCTGCAAACGGTGAAACGCCCGATCATTGAAGAAACCGGCATGGCCAATCAGGTTTTGGGCGCATCGACGGATATCACCATGCGCAAAACAGTGGAAGCCGAACTGCGCCAACAGCGCGACGAGTTGGCGCACGTCTCGCGGGTGTCTCTCATGGGTGAATTAGCCGCGTCTTTGGCGCACGAGTTGAATCAGCCGCTCACGGCGATCTTGAGTAACGCCCAGGCGGCCCAGCGATTTATTACGAACAAAGATTTCAGCCTTGACGAGGTCCGCGAGATTCTCAACGATATCGTCGACGACAACAATCGCGCCAGCGAAATCATTCGGAAAATCAGGGCGCTTGTGCGTAAAGAGGAACTCACGTTGGCGCGCTTGGATCTACCGGCGGTGGTCGGCGAAGTCGTGTCGCTCGTGCACAGCGATGCGATATTGCGCAACGTCAAATTGAATTACCAAATCGGCGGCGCGGTTGCTGCGGTCCGCGGCGATCGGATACAGTTGCAGCAGGTCATGCTAAATCTTTTCTTGAACGCGTTCGATGCTATGAAAGAATGTGCCATCGATGACCGGCAACTAACCATCCGCGTCGACGCCGGCGTCGGCACGGTCGAAGTGTCGGTGTGCGATCATGGCTCGGGTCTGACGAGCGCTGCGCTCGAAAGTATTTTTAATCCGTTTTTCACGACCAAAAGAGAGGGTTTGGGAATGGGATTATCAATCAGCCGAGCCATCGTCGAACGCCACGGCGGCCGCCTGTGGGCCGAGAATAATAACGGTCGCGGCTCCACGTTTTATGTCGTCCTGCCGGAATTTGTCGCGCTGGAGCAAGCGCCAGAGCTTTCATGATGAAGGTGTTTTTGGTCGACGACGATAGTTCGGTGCGCAAAGCGCTCACGCGACTCATTCGTTCCGCCGGCTATGACATCGAGACGTTCGCCTCGGCGCAGGAGTTCTTCAAGTCCAAGCCTGAAGCCGCCGGGGTCGCCTGTCTCGTGCTCGATGTCAGGATGCCCGGCCTCAACGGATTGGAGCTTCAGCAGGCGCTGCGGGCGGCGAACGTAACCATTCCGATTATCTTCATCACCGGACATGGCGATATCCCCATGAGCGTCAATGCAATGAAAGCCGGCGCCGTGGATTTTTTGCCTAAGCCGGTGCGCCAGGAAGCTCTGTTGCCGGCCATCGAGCAAGCGCTGGCACGCGCGTCGCGGCAGGACGCCGAGGCCGCCGAGCTAATACAGATCGAGCGGCGCCTGGACACTCTCACACCGCGCGAGCGCGAAGTGATGGCTCTAGTGGTCACGGGTATGTTGAATAAACAAATCGCCTACGAGCTCGGCACGGTCGAGAAGACCATAAAGGTCCATCGCTCGCGCGTGATGGAAAAGATGCAAGTGAGTTCGTTTGCCGAGCTGGTCAGGCTGGCCGAGAAAGTCGGTATACCTGAGCAAAATCGTTCTCCCGGCACCAGTGCGCGCAGGTGATTATTTGCCGGCGTGCAAAGCGCCGGCTGCTCGGGTTGAGCCGATCCGCCGTTGACCGATCGTGTCGGCTAAATCCTTTGTTGGACTAAAGTCCAATATACAGCCGGTCCTCCCTACTATTATCTTGTCGGCAGCCAAGGCCCATTGAGGATGTGTTTCGTCTCAAGTGACCTACGGCAACTGAAATTAATGAGCAACAGCCGCCCATTGATCGCAATCGTCGACGATGACGGGTCGGTCCGTCGAGCTTTGAAGAGACTTGTCCGATCCCTCGGCATGAATGCGGAGACCTTCGCGTCGGGACAGGAGTTTCTAAACTGTATGGATGCGATGCCTTCGTTTCGGCCCGGTTGCGCAATTTTGGATGTGCAAATGCCCGGCATGAACGGCTTGGAAATACGCGAGCGGCTCGCGTACGGCATCACTCCCATTCCAGTAATCTTTATCACGGCGCATGATGAAGTCGGCGTGCGAGAGCGAGCATTGGCTTCCGGAGCAGTGGCCTTTCTGCGCAAGCCTTTCGACGACGAACTGTTGATTAAAACTTTGCATGCGGCGCTGTCGAGGGGAGCCCCGAGCGGCGATAAAGCCTAAGCCGCGGCGCGCTCAGCATTCAGTTATGCATCATAGCATTACGAGCGAAGGCGAACATCGCATCATCACGGTCGGCAACAGCGTATGGCCGTGAGCCGATGGTTGGATGTTTGACAACCAAAAAAAAGCTGGGCGCAAATTGCAACCCTCCGTCGCTCGCATTCAGCGTCTTAGTCCAAGGCGATACGCCGGCGCGCGCGCTGGTGTGGTCTATCGTACCGGTGGCGATGCTCGGATATGTTCTCGGCGCCGGGGCGCCAGGCACTTAAACCGTATTATTAAATAGATCAATGAAAGGGAGAAAAGTACAAATGGAAAAAAACAATGCGGCAAGAATTCTGGCGGTCTTGTTCGTGGCCGCGCTGGGCACTGTGCCGATTAGCGCGCGGGCTCAAGATAAGCCTGGCAACAATCTGGAAAGCGTCCATGAGAAGCTCAAGGCGGACAAGAAGTCGATCGTCTCCAAGTACATGGAGCTAACCGATGCCGAAGCGAAAAACTTCTGGCCGGTGTACGAGGACTTCCAAAAGGATTTGCAAAAGACGCACGAGCGCCTGGGCGCGCTTTTGAAGAGCTATGCGGCGGACTACCGCAGTAAGTCGCTTACCGATGAAAAAGCCAAAAAGCTGCTCGACGAGTGGATCGCCCTCGAGCAGGACGAAGTTAAGCAACGCAGTGCGTTTATCCCCAAGGTGACGAAAGCGCTGCCGGCAAAGAAGGCCGCGCGTTACCTGCAGATCGAAAATGAGTACCGCATGCTGCTGAGATACGATCTCGCGGCGACAGTACCATTGGCGCAGTAAAAAACGCCCGGCACGACTGTCGAGCGGCAGCATTTCACTATTATCGATGACAGGAGAGATAGAATGAGAGCAAACACTCGAAATTGGAAGCTAAACATCACTGTAGCGCTGGCCTTGGCGCTGTTCACATTACAGGTCTTCGGTCCAAGGGCGGCTGAGGCGGCGAGCGCCGGCGAGATCGACCGTGATGCCCGATCGTCCTTAGCCAAACTCTATCAAAATTACCCCGGCGCCAAGACATTGGGTGACAAGGCGGTGGGCGTGCTGGTATTTCCGAGCATCGTCAAAGGAGGATTCATCTTTGCCGGACAGTTCGGCGACGGCGCATTGCGCAAAGGCGGCAAGAGTGTCGCCTATTACCGTTCGCTGGCGGTGTCGTATGGATTTCAAGCCGGCATTCAGGCCTATGGCTACGTGCTATTTTTCATGGACGACGCTTCGCTGCAATATCTAAACAACACTGAGGGCTTCGAGTTGGGCGTCGGCCCCAGCCTAGTCGTGTTGGACGAGGGCTTTGGCAAAAATTTATCGACTACCACCCTGCAAAAAGGCGTTTATGCATTTATCTTTGATCAAAAAGGACTGATGGGCGGCATGGGCATTCAGGGAACCAAGATTACTAAAATAAATCCGTAGGCGAAGTCTCGGGCCATACGCCGTTCAACTGTTAAAATCGCTCAAGCGGTTAAGGAAACTATAGGAGTGAAGCAATGAGAATACACTTATTGAACAAAGCCAAGAAGGTTGCAGTGGCGATCATGCTGATGGGGCTGCCATCGATGAGTTTGGCGGCGCAGGACAAACCGGCCGACAACATGCAGATCCTGCGCGACAAGATTAAAGCAGACAAGAAACTGGTGGTCGCGACAAGTATGGAATTGACCGAGTCCGAAGCAAAGAACTTCTGGCCGATCTACGACGCCTATCAAAAGGATTTGCAAAAAATCAATCGACGGATTGCCAAACTGGTCGACAGCTACGCCGAGGACGCGCGCAAAAACTCGCTTACCGACGACAAGGCGAAAAAGCTCATCGACGAAGTCAATGGCATCGACCAGGCGGAGGTCAATCTGAAGAGCACCTTCGCGCCGAAGCTCGCCAAGGCGCTGCCGACCATCAAAGTCGCGCGTTATCTGCAGATCGAGAACAAGATTCGCGCCATCGTCAAGTACGATCTCGCGCAGGGCGTGCCGCTGGTGAAATGACTGCGGCGCGGCGGTCCGAATGACCGGCACTAATAGAAGTCTCGATCAGACCCGCGTAATATCGGTACGGCGAGCGTGTGCCGGTTGGTGACAACAAGACTCGAGCTGGGCGAGCGAAAAACCGTCGGGTGGAATTTTTGCACTATGAACTTCGCCAGAACAGAGCGGTTTATCGAATGAGTTTCATCCCTTCGTCGATCTCAAAGAGTTTATTCAGTAAGTGGAGGTGGTGTATGGGGCTAAAGCAAATTGCGGGTTCTTCCGCGGCATTACTTTTATGCTTCGTCGTTGGGTGTAGCCAGACGGGTATTCGCCGGACAGCGCTCGTGCCGGATACCAATCTGCCGCGGCCGACCCGCATACTGGTTGTCGACTTTGCCGTGAATGATCGTGAAGTCAAAGAATACCAGGGCATCATGCGCCAGCAGCCGACCATCAAAGATGCTTCCGAGCGAGAGCGTTTGCTCGCCGTCGAAGTAAAGGACGCGATGGCCCAGGAAATTGTCGATGGGCTAAAGCCGCTGGGATTTATCGTCGAACGTGTCGGTCGCGACAGCAAAGCCACGGATACCGATCTGCTAATCGACGGCCAGTTTATTACTGTAGATCAAGGCAACCCGCTGCGCCGGTTCGTGATAGGTTTCGGCAACGGCTCGTCCGCCGTCGAAAGCCATGTGCAAGTTTACCAAGGGCCTGACGCGCGAAAACTGCTCGATTTCACCACTCAATCCGACAGCGGCAGAATGCCCGGCGCCGCGCCGATGCTCGGCGCCGGCGCCGTGGTCAGCGGCGGAGTCACTGCCGGCATGGTGGTCACCAATGCTGCGGTCTCTGGCGTGAAGACCTACAATTCGGATGTTGCCCGCATGGCCGCTGGAAGCGGTGATCAGGTCGCGCGCTATCTTTCAGAGTTTTTTGCCAAGCAGGGATGGATACGCGCCGATCAAGTGCGCAAAGCGCGAATGGTTTACTAAATGGGCGCACACTTGGATCGAGTCAACATCATTGAGCAGGCTCCCATATATTTCTCGGCTCGGTGTCAGTTATTCCTAAAAATTCATTTGTAAGTCTTTAGCGAAATACCCGTGAGTCCGCGAGTGCTCGACCAGGTCAAAGCTCTTGACGCTTAGTCGCACGCGACCCAACTCAGCGCGCTGGTATAAACGTGATCGCGTCGCTATGGCTTTCGAGTTCGCTGCAGGTCAAATCAATCGCCGGACATCACATTAAGATGATTTACATCCTGAATGTTAGCCGGTGATTCCGATCAAGTTGAATGAAGATTGGAATCTGATTAGTCGAGTGTGAACAACTCGAGGACAGCGCAAATCAAAACCAGCGCCAGTTTAGGATACAAATCGGCCATGATCAAAATTGCCAGCAGTTCGGGATTCCGCAAAATGTGGAAACCGAGCCGCGGGTAAATCGACGCATCTTTGGCAAAGCGTCGTGATGCGTTAGAGCAAT
>DATLCH010000022.1:0-6521 GCA_035526465.1 Candidatus Limnocylindrales bacterium
GAGCGACGAACTGGCGGTCACCGCGGCGGCGAGGAACGGATGAGGCACCGCGGCCATGCCGAATTTACGAACGACCTGGGAAGCGCCGGCCAGCGCCGAGGCAGCGATGGGATACCAAAGAAACACCGCCGATCCTGCAAGCTTCATGGCGCCGTGACGCCATGACAATAGCGTGATGCCACTGATGATCATGAATGTTGCAATGACGATCGGCAAGGTGATCTCCTCGCCGAGAAAGACGATCGCCATGGCCGCGCTAAACAGCGGCGTGCTCGCGCGGATCGGATCGGTGATCGCCACGCCCAAGGAATCGATGCCCTTGTAAGTGAGCAAGCGTGTCAGCCCGGGTTGAAAAATTCCGACACCAACGAAAATCATGAGCGACGCCAAAGTCACATGGGCCATCGGCACGAACAAAAAAGACATCGTCCAGAGAAAGACGATGTTAATCAGCAAACTGCTGATGACGCCGGTCGCCGGGTTGGAATAGCGCAGCGCCTTTTTCGTGAATATATTGTGCACCGCGAACAAAAACGCATTGAGCAAAGCGTAAAACTCGGCAGGGATGGAAGTCATGATGAAGTGGAATCGATGAAGCAGTGAAGTGATGGAGTGTTGGTATCGAAATGACTCGAGCTATATAGGCGCGAAGTAAAAACCCGACTGATTTCTTGCGAATTAATTCCTTGCGCTAGTGAGAATCACTTCAGCCGCCTTCTCGCCGATCATATAAATCGCGCTGGCGATAAAGAAACCGGGAATGCGCGGAAACACAGACGCGTCGACGACGCGCAGTCCGTTCGTGCCGTGCACACGGAAATCGCTGCTCAGAACGCCGCCATGGTCTCGCGCGCCGATGGCGCAGCTGCACGACGCGTGATGCCCCCAGGCATTGTCGCGCACGAACTCCCGCAACTCATCGTCGGTTTGATATTGTTCGCCGGGCAACTCTTCGGCGGCGATCACGCCTTGTTTTTTGAGGCCCCGAGTCATCGAGCGGACAAATTGAATCCCCTCGACGACCGCGTCCAAATCTTTACCTTCATCAGCGCTGCCTTCGTCGAAGTAATTGAAGTGAATCTGGGGCGGCTGGCGTGGATCGGCAGATCGCAGAGCAACCGTGCCGGCACGGTTACGGGTGCGCGCCTTTAAAATGATCCAGCTCAAATAGTTCTGCCGCTCGGCGATTAATTTCGCGTAGCCAGGAAAATAGCCGCGAAAATTGCCGACCAGTCCGGCACAAAACAGATCGGGGACTCGATCCTGCTTTGACTGCTTAACCAGCGCCAGCACATTGCCATTGGTCGTGTAGACGCCGTCTTTTCGCGCCAGCCAGTCGTGATACTGTGAATCGTTTTTGGCGAATTGGGCGCCGGCCAACATCGGCCAATTGTCTTTCATGCGGTTGACGACGCTGATCTCGTAGCGGTCCTGAAGATTTTTCCCGACGCCGTCAAGATCGACACGACTCTGGATCCCATGCCGAATCAATTGCTCGCGCGGTCCGATGCCGGAAAGCATCAGCAGCTGCGGCGTGTTGAAGGCGCCGCCGCAAAGAATTACCTCGCGACTTGCGCGCATCCGGCGTATTTCGCCGGCGCTGTCGCTGACATTGGCGTGCGCCCGGTACAGCCGCTCGCCCTTGAGATATTCGACGCCAATTGCCCGTTGTTCACCATCGAACAAGACGCGGGTTGCCAGGGCATGACACTCGACGTGGAGACGATGGGGAAACTTTTTTGCAATGCTCAACACGCGCTCCCGACTGCCCATCCGCAGGTGGTCGCGGGTAGTCAAAGGCACGAGACGCAATCCTGACGCACTGGCCGTAATCTGGCGCCAATCGTTGGGATCGGCGCGGGTTTTAAGAAGGCCGTGCAATCTTTTCAGCCGATCGCCGATCTCCAACGAGGCGTCCCGCGCCAACTCTTCCAACACCCGGCGTAGCCGGCGGTTGCCGAGCGTTTCCATCGGCATTGCCAGTTCGGTGCTGAGCCAGCCGCCAAATCCATGCCGCGCGGGATTGAAACCCGTCAAACGAGCGATCCAGCGCTTCAACGGCCGGTGCCGGCAGTCTTCGAGCAACTCGAAATAGCGGCGCATGTTACTCGCGCGCCAAGTCGAGTCTCCCGTCAATAAAGCAATGTCATCCCAGTCCTGATTATTTGGATAGACAAAGATCATGGCGTTGTGTGCGGTACAACCGCCGAGCGTGCCGGCGCGCGGATAAAGCACGCCGGCGTGATCGGGGCAATACTTGCTGTCTCTTCGTTGGCGCTGCTCGTTGGCGTAATGGCGCACGAAGAAATCCCAGCGCATCGCCGGATTCTCCGCAGCGAAAGCGTGAAACGCAGGAACCTGGTAGTCTTCCGGCAGTCGCGAATCGGCGAGCTCACA
Organism: Candidatus Limnocylindrales bacterium; assembly: GCA_035526465.1. GTDB lineage: Bacteria > Desulfobacterota > Binatia > UBA9968 > UBA9968 > DP-20. The sequence continues at coordinate 2,398 of DATLCH010000022.1, forward strand.
GGGATCGCCGCCGGCTTCGAGCAGCAACACCGAACGGCCCGCCTCGGCCAACCGCGCCGCGACTGTGCCACCGCCCGCTCCCGAACCCACGACGATGTATTCGTACTGGGCTCGCGTAGCGGTGGCTTCGGACATTGGAAGAAGTTTTAGGTGACGGCGGAATTAAAACGTTTTCAAGAATTCGATCAACGCTTGTTTATCTTCGTCGCTCAATCCCGGCCCATCTTTCGCCAACGCCGTGCCAAAGTAGTGGCCCTTGTTGACGACGAAGTCGGGGCACTTACTGACTTTCAACAGGTCCGGCACCAAACCCTTGAAGACTTCCGCAGCTTCTTTTTCGCTTTTGCCTTCGACTGCTTTCAAATCGCCCTTCATTTTCAGCAGCAACTTGGCAAGATCGAGCTTGCGGCTATCGAGATCGATATTGGTCAGCAGACTGACCGGCGTCCCTTTCGGTATTGGACCGATCTCAATCCCCTCTTCGCTAAACAGCCAGGGGAACCAGCGGTTGAGCCAGCCGCCCCAGCTGAGCATTTTCTCCAGCAGCGGTGAGACAAATCCAGGCGCGACTCTGATATAGCTGGTGTCCGTCGTGCGATAAATAAAGCCCGGCACTTTGTCGCCAAGGATCGCATCTTTGTCGCGCTTATCGGGCCAAAGCATTTTCTCGATGGAGTCGTTGAATGACTCCATGCGCGCTGCGACCGACGGGCTCGAATTAAATTTACCGACTGAATTGTTCAAGAGAAACGGCGCCGTCGACCACAAGCTGATCAAGGACGGCACCCGCGTATAGCCGCGTCCCCCTGCAGGCATGTCATATTCCGAGGCACTGCCGTCGATCGGGTTATGCACGGTTATTTTGCCGACGGAGGGCAGATCCTTATAAGTTTGCGAGGAGAAGTTGTCCCAAATATTGCCGCCCAGCGCATTGGTCGCCAGCGGACTGCAGGCGTTGGTCTGCAACAGCGTCACCGGAATGCGCCGTTCGGTGGAGAGATAGTTGTCGGTGAGAAAATCATCGGCCATTACCATTTCGGTCATTTGCTTCTTAAAGTCGTCGGTCTTGGTCCAGGCCCAGTACTGATCCCAAATCCTATCGTTCACGCCCAACGGCGCCGCCGGAATTTTACTGGAGTGGCAGCGCGCGCAGTTTTCGGCGAAGACGATCTTGCCGCGATCCAGCACCGCTTTGTCCTTGCTCAGATACTGTTCGCCGCCCGGCGCATTCTTCAACAGGTCCGCCCTGGCTGTTTTGAGAAAGAACAGCGCGACGTCCGGCGTCTGCTCCTGTGTGGCGTTCCAGTAGCTGGAGTTTTTGTTCGCGTCGGTGATTTTGATCGGCGACACGGGCTGACCGCCCACCAGCGCGTTGAAATGGAGCAGCCACTCCTCGCTGAACAGACCGATGTTGATGTAGACGCGGTTCAACGCTCCGAGAATGCCGACGGAATCCGCGCCGTCTTTCAACACATGTGCCGTCCACACTTTATCCGGCTCTTTATAATACTGCGCCAGCGCGGCAGTGCGCGGGTATTGTTGAAACTGCTTGTTGTCGAGGCCGCCGCCCGCGAGTTTCTCCTCGCCCCAGCGCTCGGCGATCTTCAAGCGCGCGCCGACGTTATAAATCGCGTTCATGGTGCGCGGATTGTTGATATAGTCGCTGGAAATGAACGAGGTATCGAGCGTTCCGGGCAACGATGTGTGGATCAGTTGGTAGATAAAATTCTTCGAGTCCCTTTCCCAAAACAGCACACGGTCGACCCAGAAGTATTGCGAGCCGGGGTTGGAGTTGATGTTTTCCCATTGGGGATTTTCCGGGTCGTCCGGAGGTTTAACCGGACTCGGTCCAACATGGCAGAAACCGCATGCCATGCCGACGCGGTACGGACGAACTAAATTTTTGTCGTTGTAGTATTTCGGGTCGGTGTAAAATCTTTCCGCATCCCATTTTTTCGCTGCCGCTTCGTCGAAATCCGGATTGGGAAACAAGCGCAAACCAAGAATCCCCGTAGCGTACCCGTAGTAGGAACCCACCGGCAAGTTTTTGCCACGCGCGCCGATTCTCACGCCGGGGTACTTTTGCTCGTTTTCGAAGGGATCCGCGGGGCAATCTTTACTGCGCGTATCTAGCCACAGGCCGAATCGATCGCGATTCGGCGCCTTGGCCTTTTCAAAGCAGGGCTCGTTGGTAACACCGAGATATTCCCAGCGCTTGTCGCGGCTCAGATGCGGCAACTTGGGGTGTGAGGAAATAATCTTCAGTAAATCGACGACGCCGAAACTCTTGTTCACCAGGTGATCCCAAAAACGGTCGTTGCCGGCGCTCCAAACCAGCCAGTTATTGCGGCCTTTGACTTCAGCCACGCTGAGCTCGATGCCGCCATCCATTTGTTGAAAATAATCCTCATCGGCGGCGGGAAAACTTTGTGCGGCTCGTCCCACGGTTAAAGCTTCGTCCTTTACGGTCCCGAAGTCGGGTTTTTTCTTACCGCACCCGCCTAACGCCAACCAAGCGACAAGCATCACCACACTGCTGCGAAAACGCAGATCCATTGTCTATACCCCTCCAAAAACAACTGCTCCGGCAACGATCAGTAACGACACTGACCCGGTCGGATAATTTTGCGACAACTCACCAATGGCGTTAGAGAGTTTTCAGATACTCCAGCAGCGCATCTTTATCTGCTGCCGATAGACTTGTGCCGAATTCATGGCCGTGATTGCCACTGGCGCGTTCACTCACATCGAACTTAGTTCCCACCCTTTGCGCGTCCTCGCCCTCCGTGACAAAGCCAATATTCACCGGATCGTAAACATCGTAGCCGCGATAAAAAACCTTGGGCCGCTCGGCCGCCGGATTGAGCATGGCGCGCAACGTCGGCACCGAACCATTGTGCAGGTACGGCGCGCGCAGCCAAATGCCGTCGAGAAAGGCCGCGATGTAACCGCTCGGCTCGGTTTCGACGAGTCCTTTTCTCTCGATGCCAAAACTCTTCACCATCTTGTTGGAATCGATTGCCGCCTGCTTGCTCCAAGTCGCTAACCGCTCCTTGTCGGTGCCGACTTCCTCGACCGGCACCCGCTTGCCGGTACGGTCGCTGCGGTGACAGGCGGCACAGTTCTGGTCAAAGACGGTTTTGCCGGCGTCGGCGAGTTCTTGATTAATCGAGAATGGATATTTCGGCGCTTGAATCTGGCTTAAATAATTTACCAGCCAATCTATTTGCTGGAGAAATTCGTCGCGGTTCTTCGGCTCGGCACTGAGGAGACCGAGCGCGGAATCGATTATCACCGAGCGCGCGTCATGGCTGTCGCCGGCCAGATTCATCAACATGCCCTTCTCGGGCTGGTATTTTTTGAGATTCCACACCGACGGCATGTCCGTAGGCCCAATGGTGTTGTCCATCGGCGCTTTGAGCAGAAAGTATTTGGTCAGATTCATCGCGTCGTCGCGACCGCGGCCCCACTGGGGGAAATCCTTGTGGTAAACCCATTTGAACTGCGCTTCCCGTTCAAGCAAGCGTTTCTTGGTGATCGGGATGAGTAAATAGCGATAAATTAATCGATCGAGAAACGGCAAGTCGTAGACAAGTTCGATCTCGCGCATGATCTCACTGGCATTGAAACGCGGATCTTTCGCGCAGTCGACGAGGAAGCGAAAGAATGCCTGCAGATTAAGCGTATGATTGGGTCCGGTGGGGACGAAAGTCGGATTTTCATTAGCGGTCTTGCGATAACTTGCGGTATGGCAGGAGGCGCAGTTATTGGCGACACGCGGGAAACCGATGACCTTCTTGGTGAAGCCAATCGGTAGCTCTTGCCCTTGCTCCCACGCCACTCCCAACGAAGCATAGCCGCCAGGACCCGGTAATTTCTCCGGAAACATCCGTGGCAGTACGAAGAAAATCCAATAAGGAATGCCGGCATCGTTCTCCGCACCAATGGAGCCGTATTTAAAGCGCATGTCAGGCGTCGCCGTCACCCAAGCGGGTTGCGGTTCTTCGCGGAAAAACTTGTACCAGCCGATCGCAGCGCTGAGAGCTACCGCCACGACAAGCAGCGCCAAGATGATCTTCACAGCAGTTTTTTTCCTCGTGGCGTCAGTCATCGTCTCTCCTTGC
>DATLCH010000095.1:0-3286 GCA_035526465.1 Candidatus Limnocylindrales bacterium
ATGCGCAATCTTGTTTTGAAGAACCAGGTGCTCTTCGGCACCGTCAACGCCGGCCGCGACACTTTCGAAACCGCGATTCGCGATCTCCAGATATTCAGCAATGCATGGCCCGAGGCGGTCAAATCGTTGATCACCGGCCGCTTTGCCATGACCGATCATCGCGAACTATTGTTGGGAAAACCCACCGGCATCAAAAATGTCATCCAGCTAAATTAATCTCGTGCGCTCGGTAATGACGAGCGAGCACTAGCCCGATCACAAACACGACCCGCGCACTTCCCATGCTACCGCGGCATTCATTGAAAATGACCGAAGCTCTCAAACACCACTGGCCCGAATACTTGATCGAAGCTGTGTCCCTAGGTGTATTCATGATCTCGGCGTTCAGCTTCGCCACACTGCTCGAGCATCCGTCCTCGCCTGTACACCAAGCGATCGCTAACCCGACGCTGCGCCGTTTCCTCATGGGTCTGGCGATGGGTAGCACGGCCATCGCGATTATCTATTCACCGTGGGGCCAACAATCCGGCGCGCACATCAATCCATCGACGACGCTAACTTTTTTTTGGCTCGGCAAGATTCCCATCTGGGACACCGTCTTCTACGTCGCCGGGCAATTCCTCGGCGGCACAGCCGGCGCCCTCGGCGTATCGTTTTTGCTCCATCCGCGGGCGGCGCATGCGTCGATCAATTACGTCGTTACCATGCCGGGCGCGTGGGGTAGTCCAGGCGCGTTCGCCGCCGAAATAATTATTACCTTTGTTCTCATGATGGTGGTATTGCATGTGTCGAACCACTCCAAGCTGCATAAATTTACCGGCCTGTGCGCCGGCGGCCTGGTAGCTGCGTACATTACGATCGAAGCGCCGGTGTCCGGCATGAGCATGAATCCCGCGCGCTCTTTTGCCTCGGCGTTCGCCGGGAACTCATGGAGCAGTCTGTGGGTTTATTTCACTGCACCATTGATCGGTATGCTAGCCGCTGCCGAAGTCTACGTTCGAAGAACCGATCTCTCACATGTGAGCTGTGCCAAGTTGCACCATGACAATGCCAAGCGCTGCATTTTTTGCGGCAAACCAGCAACGTAAAAACAACCAGAGTCGGAAGCTCCGGACAAAGAGGTAAATGCCATGACTGTACAACAACTTGGATTCCCCGCCTGCGTGGCGGCGCTCATCTACTTGACGGCTTGCAGCGGTGTCAGCACCGATGTCGCTGCCGGACGCAATGCGTTGCAGACCGGCCGGCCCAATGACGCGGTCGGCTACTTGAGGCGCGCGGCGGATTTGGACCCCGATTACAAAACCCCTGACCGCGTGCCGGAGCGGGTGCTGACTTATTTGGGCCGGGCATACTATGAGACCGGCGATGACGCCGCTGCGCGCCAGACCCTGGAAAAGGCCGTCACCATGCATCGAGACGATCCGCTGGCGCATCTTTATCTTGGTTTGGCGTTGCTCCGCGGCGGCGAACGCGAGCGCGGCCGCAAGGAAATCGAAGAAGGCCTCAAAGCGATCGTCGACACGCTCGATTACATCGCCGAGGACCGGGTTTATGGCTTCTACTGGGACCCGGGCATGACCATTCGCAATGACGTGAAGAAAACCCTCGCGCCAATGCTCAATGACAACGACTTGGCGCTAGCCGCCCAATATATCGGCCGGGAATTCGATGCTGAAATCGATCGCGCCCGGCGCGACGAAACGCGCAGTCGTTTCAGCGGCAGCGGTGGTGACGGCGGCAGCTGATCGCTGCACCGAACACCGAACACTTTTCTTGTATCGGCCGATAAGACCTGAACACGCAACGCGCATAAGATTTCGTTCCGCAGAGGACATATAAATAAAGATTTCATGCCTCTAGCTTGCCTCGGAAATTGCGAAAGCAGAGCAAATAATTTCATCTTGTAAGTCCGCCCTGCGGTGCTATCGTTTTGTCTTATGGCGGAACGAAGCTTGACTCGCAGCGCGACACCCCAAGCCACCGCAGAGCCGCTTTCTCCATCTAGGGACGAGCGACTCGTGACTGAAGATCCCGAGGTTCTTGCATGGAATAATTGCCATCCCGATGATCTTTGGATTTTTGACAAGTTATTGTTGAGCAAAAAATTCAACTATCTGTGCGGTCCAGGATCCGTTCCCGTACCCACGGCTAATTTTTACATTGTCAGACCGGTTATCAATCTATACGGAATGGGCGTCGGCGCGGAGGTTAAGTGGTTGACGCCGGCCGATTCCACTGCTGTGCCTCCTGGTTATTTTTGGTGTGAGGAGTTTAAAGGCCGGCATCTGAGTATCGATTACGACCGCCACGGCGTGCAACTTAACTGCGTCGAAGGCATCCGCCGCGTGAATTCACCTTTGTATAAATTTTCTCGATGGAAGATGGTGAACCTGGCCGTAGAGTTTCCCGAAGTACTGAAAACTCTGGTTGGATCGTACGAGTTTTACAACGTCGAGATTATTGGCGACAAAATCATTGAGGTTCATTTAAGGCAAAATCATGATCCGATTCAAAACGATCTCCAAGTTTGTTGGGAAAAAGATAAAAAGCATGAAAGCCTGAGATTCTTGCCGCAGCATGAAGATGCCGATGGCTATTTACCGGAAAAAAGACTCGGCTTCTATATATCCAAGCGATGAAATAGCCCGCCCATGCCTGGAAAATGCACGCAGTGTGGCGCCACGACCTACTTGGGCCGGACAACCATACGCACCGATCTACTAGAAATACGTAACGTGCCGTGCACACTGTGCCAGGAATGCGACCATGAGCAGATTGGTTCGCAGGCACAGAGTAGAATCAACAAGCTCGTGGAGCGAGCAGCCAAGGGAAAACTAAAGGATCGAGTGGTGACCCTGTAGCGATTACAGCATCAATGATTTTTGGCCGTTTATTCCGCAGGAGCACTGAAGGACGCAACTAATAGTTTGCAGATTCACCCAGCGCAGTTGAAACCAACTTATTTAGGTGCGCATCGGCTGGGGCGCTGCACTCGCCTTGACTCTGTCGACGCGCTCGTATTCTGAAATGACCTGGGCGCCGAGCAATAGCAACGTCGCTGCGAGATCCAAGCTCAGTAGTACCGCGATTGCCGTCGTCAATGAGCCGTAGACCACACCGATCTGTGACAGGGTCGCAAAGTACCAGACGAGCACATGGCGGGTGAGTTCCCAAAGCACCGCCGCCGTGATGCCGCCGATCAGCGCGTGGCGCAGCGACAGCCGTCCCACGGGCATGACCAGATAGACTGATGTGATAACGAAAATTTCTCCGCCAAATCCGA
>DATLCH010000040.1:0-7270 GCA_035526465.1 Candidatus Limnocylindrales bacterium
AACCGCCGGGTCGATCCTTGAAACGCGGTCCGATGGTATCGAAAAGCTTCTTGACGACCGTCTTATCGAAGATAATGGCCGCCGCCTGACGGCGCGCATGCAAGTCGCCGCGCTTGCCGAGAGTAATGACTCGATCGACCCAACGGCGCAGTTCTTTTGCCTTAGGATCGGTGGTTTTAATCTTTTCCTCGCGCAAGAGTGCCGTAATCAGATTGCGCATCAACGCCCAACGGTGGCTGGAATTGCGGCTTAGTTGCCGGCCGGATTTGAGATGACGCATGGCTTCAAGCTACTCCTTGGTAATTTCGCGCTTGCGGGCTTCGATTTCCGCGCGAGTCGGAAAATGATCAACTTTCATTCCCAGCTCCAGACCCATCTCGCGCAGAATTTCTTTGATCTCATTCAGAGACTTGTGGCCGAAATTTTTGGTCCGGAGCATTTCCTGCTCACTCTTTTGCACCAGCTCACCGATATACTTGATGTCCGCGTTCTGTAGGCAGTTTTGCGAGCGCACCGAAAACTCGAGTTCATCGACGCTGCGGAACAGGTTCTCGTTGAGCGGGATCGACGGACCGTCGTCGCGTTTCTCAGGCCGCGGCTCATCTTGGAAATTGACGAAAATACTCACTTGATCCTGCAGAATCTTCGCCGCATATGCCATGGCATCGTCGGGCTTTACGCTGCCGTCGGTATGGACATCGAATACCAAGCGGTCGTAGTCGGTACGCTGGCCGACGCGCGCGTTCGACACTGTGAAGTTGACCTTCAGCACCGGCGAAAAAATCGCATCGATGAAAATTGTATCGACGGGAGCATTCTCTTCCTTGTTGCGCTCTGCCGGCACATAACCTCGCCCGAGCTTGACCAATAATTCCATATCGAGCTTACCGTCACGAGATAGCGTGGCGATTTTGTGATCGGGATTGAGAATGTCGACTGACGCCGAGCCGCTTATCTCCTTGGCGCTCACGATACCCGGCCCTTTAGCATCGATTTTCAAGGTGGCTTGCTCGCCTTCGTTCAGCCGCAGGCGAACTTCTTTTAAGTTTAAAATAATTTCGGCAACGTCTTCGGTGACCCCGGCCACCGTCGAAAACTCATGTAAAACGCCTTTGATACGGACCGCCACGATGGAGGCCCCCATTAATGACGATAAAAGAATCCGCCGCACCGAGTTACCGATGGTTTGACCGAACCCCCGTTCGAACGGTTCCGCCGTAAAACGTCCAAACGTCGCGGTCAGAGTCCGCTCTTCGACATCCAACTGTTTGGGTTTGATCAGCTCCGTCCAATGCTTGTACATCGTCGACATATCGTCTCCCAAATTCGAAACTTATTTCGAATACAATTCTACGATCAGTTTTTCGTTGATCGGCATGGTGATATCGCTGCGCGTCGGCAGGATTTTCACGCGCCCGCTGAACGCTTCGCGGTCGACCTCGGTCCAATCGGGCACACCGCGCCGCTGCGCCCCTTCCAAAGCCGACATTACCCGGGTGATCTGTCGGCTTGGTTCCTTGACAGAAACCACATCGCCGATGCGCACCGTGTAGGAAGGGATATTCACCTTCTTGCCGTTCACCAGGATATGCCCATGGCGCACTAAAGTACGGGCTTCGGCTCTCGAGCTGGCAAAACCCATCCGATAGGCAACATTGTCGAGGCGCCGTTCAAGAAGTACGAGCAAGGTCTCGCCGGTGATGCCTTTGGTGCGCGCCGCTTCAGTGAAGGTGCGGCGGAATTGATTTTCCAATAGGCCGTACATGCGTTTTACTTTTTGCTTTTCGCGCAGCTGAATGCTGTATTCCGAGAACTTGGGTCGTCCCTGCCCATGTTGCCCTGGCGGGTAGGTGCGCCGCTCGATGGCGCACTTGTCGGTATAACAACGCTCGCCCTTAAGAAAGAGCTTGAGATTTTCGCGCCGGCAAAGGCGGCACACCGATTCTATATATCTAGCCAAACCTGCTTCCTCCTCTAAAATCAGACCCGCCGGCGCTTGGGCGGGCGGCAACCGTTATGCGGAATCGGCGTAACGTCTTTGATCAAGCTGATACTGATACCCGCCGACTGGAGTGCCCGCAGTGCCGATTCGCGTCCTGCGCCGGGCCCTCGGACATATATTTGTACCGTGCGTAAGCCGTGATCCATGGCTTTCTTGGCGGCGCTGTCGGCTGCCTGTTGCGCGGCAAATGGAGTGCCTTTGCGTGAGCCCTTGAAGCCCATCGCGCCGGCGCTCGACCATGAGATAACATTGCCCTGATAATCCGAGATCGTCACGATGGTGTTATTGAAAGTGGAGTGGATATGCACCACGCCCTCGGCGATATTCTTGCGCCCGCGCCGCTTGCGCGCCGCCGCCTTGTCGGCGGCTTTGGCATCGCCCGCCGAACCTTCGCTCTTTTTTTCATCCGCAGCTTCTGCCATGGAAATCTCCTAGTTATTTAGCCCTTGGACGGCGCGGTTTTTTTGCCGGCGACGGTTTTGCGCGGACCTTTACGCGTCCGTGCATTGGTATGAGTGCGCTGGCCACGTACCGGCAAGTTTTTGCGGTGGCGCAGACCACGGTATGAACCCATGTCGAGGTGCCGTTTGATGTTGCCGGTCACTTCGCGGCGCAGATCACCTTCGACTTTGTAACTTTGATCGAGCACCTGACGAATTTTAGCGACATCGTCGTCAGTCAGATCATCGCTGCGCAAATCCAAAGAAATCCCGGCAGCCTGCAGAATATCGCGCGACGTGCTGCGGCCAATACCGTAGACGTAGGTCAATGCGATTTCCATGCGTTTCGCCCTTGGTAAGTCGACTCCTGCGATACGTGCCATGTGTCACTCCGTCGCGCGCACGAGCCGTAGCTGGCGCGGTTGCAATTTAGATTCTAACCCGCTGAAACCTCAGTTAGCCTTGTCGCTGTTTGTGCTTGGTATTTTCGCACAGCACCCGCACCACGCCCTTGCGGCGAATAACCTTGCATTTGTTGCAAATCTTTTTGACTGACGCTCTAACCTTCACGATTGCTCCTCGTATTAGCGCTCGCGGAATACGATTCGTCCGCGTGCCAAATCATAGGGAGACAGTTCGATCTTCACTTTGTCTCCGGGCAGAATTTTTATGTAGTGCATGCGCATTTTTCCCGATATATGGGCCAATACTTTATGGCCGTTCTCGAGCTCTACCCGGAACATCGCATTGGGCAGGGTCTCTAACACCGTACCGGTGACTTCAATGGCGTCTTGTTTTGCCATAACTAAATCGGGGTTCCTCTGCTGCCGCTTCTCTCCTCAGCGCTAAAGTTGACTCAAAATGTAGGGGCCGTTCTTGGTAATCGCTATAGAATGCTCAAAATGGGCGGCTAAGCTACCGTCTTTGGTCACTGCCGTCCAACCGTCCTCTTTGATTTCGACTTCGTAACTGCCGACGTTCACCATCGGTTCGACCGCCAGCACCATGCCTTCCTTGAGTCGCAGACCCCGATCCCTCTCGCCGTAATTCGGGACCGGCGGCTCTTCGTGGAGCTTCTTGCCTATCCCATGGCCAACGAACGCTCGGACCACGGAATAACCGGCATCCTCTGCGACTTTTTGTACTGCGGCGCCGAGGTCGCCTAAGCGTTTACCCTCATGGAGCTGCTCGATACCGGCACGTAACGATGCTTCGGTCACGTCCATCAATCTTTGCGCCGCCGCACTCACGTTGCCAACGGCAACCGTCATGGCGGAATCGCCATAAAATCCCTCATAGATCACGCCATAGTCGAGACCGACAATGTCACCTTCCCGCAAAGCGCGGCTCGATGGTATGCCATGGACGATCTCGTCATTGATTGAAGCACACAAGCAGCGCGGATAAACCCGACCCGCAACGTTGTAGCCTTTAAAGGCCGGGATTGCCTTTCGGCTGAGGGTCATCTCCTCAGCCATGGCATCCAACTCCAACGTTGTCACTCCAGGAGCGACGCGTCTCTTGAGTTCCTGGAGGACCTCGGCAACGATGACGTTCGCTCTGCGCATGATCTCGATTTCGCGAGCCGACTTAAGCGAAATCACGAAGCCAAGCCTCCTAAAGCGCTCAACACGCGAGCACGGATCTCGGGGATGCTGCCAACACCGTCGATCTCCCGTAACGCCCCTCGGCTGCGATAATAGTCCACCAGCGGCGCGGTTTGCGCCTCATACACGTTCAGGCGGTTGGCGATGGTCTCTTCGCGATCATCCTCGCGCTGAAACAGCTCGCCGCCGCAGCGATCACAAACTCCCGGCCGTTTTAGCGATTCAAAAACGACATGGCTTGCGGCACCGCATTTTTTGCAGGTGCGCCGTCCGGCTAGCCTTTCTATTATGACTTTCCTCGGCACCTGAACCGACAGCACGCCGTTGAGAGTCAAACCCAACTTTTTCAGAATGACGTCAAGACTTTCCGCCTGAGGGATCGTCCGCGGGAAGCCGTCGAGCACAAACCCCTTGGCGCAATCTTTTTGCTGTAATCGCTCGGCGATAAGATCGATAATCAAATCGTCAGGAACCAACGCCCCGCGCTTGATAAATTCCGCCGCTTGCTTCCCCAGCGGCGTTTGATCGGCGACCGCTTTACGAAGGATATCTCCCGTGGAGATTTGAACCGCGCCAAACTCCTGCTCAAGCAACTTGGCCTGAGTTCCCTTCCCCGCTCCCGGAGGGCCGAGTAGAATCACGCGTGCGCTGCCGCCCAAGACTCTAGCCCTTTCTGCCGCGCAACCTACCACGCTTCATGAACCCTTCATAGTTCCGGCTAATAAGGTGGGTTTCCATCTGCGCGACAGTGTCCAATGCGACCCCGACAACGATCAGTAAGGCGGTTCCACCAAAATAAAATGGCACGTTTAGTTGCCGCACCAACAGCGACGGCAACAAGGCGATGAGACACAAGTACACCGCGCCGCTCAAAGTAATGCGCGACAGCACTTTCTCGATGAACTCCGCGGTTTTCTGGCCGGGTCGGATGCCCGGAATGTAACCGCCCGCCTTTTTCATGTTCTCAGCCACGTCGCTCGGGTTAAACACCACGGCGGTGTAAAAAAACGCGAAAAAAATGATCAGTGAAATCTGCGCGATCTCGTAAAGCCATTGGCCTGGCGCGAGCATTCCGGAGATTGTTTGAATCCAGGGGTGCTTGGCGAACTGCGCCATGGTCGCCGGGAAAATCAACACCGAGGACGCAAAGATGATTGGAATGACGTTTGCCGTATTAACTTTGAGCGGCAGATGTGAGGTCATTCCGCCGTACATTCGCCTGCCGACTACGCGTTTGGCGTATTGCACCGGGATGCGCCGCTGGCCGCGTTCAACGAAAATGATCGCACCGATAATCGCCACACTGAGAACCAACATCACCAGCGCCACGAGTGGGCCGAGTTCGCCATTGCGCATGAATTCAAAGGTAGACCAGATTGCCGAAGGCAGACGGGCGACGATACCGGCAAAAATAATCAACGACATGCCGTTGCCGATGCCGCGTTCGGTGATCTGCTCGCCCAACCACATGATAAAGGCCGTGCCGGACGTTAGCGTAACCACCGTCATAAAGCGGAAAGCAAATCCGGGATTCAATACCAAAGGCGTTCCGCCAGGTCCCTGCGTCCCTTCCAACCCGATCGCGATCATTGTCCCTTGGATAATCGACAAGACGACCGTGCCGTAGCGAGTATACTGGGTAATCTTACGCCGGCCGACTTCCCCTTCCTTCGACAGCCTTTCCAAGTAAGGAAACACAACCGTCAGCAATTGCAAAATAATGGAAGCGCTGATGTAAGGCATAATGCCCAGGGAAAAAACTGAGAATTGCTCCAGCGCGCCGCCGGAGAATAGATTGAGAAAGCCGAAAAGAGTATTCTTCTGCTGATCGAAAAACGCCGCCATCGCGGCGCGATCAATCCCAGGTGTCGGTACATGGACCCCGAGACGATAAACGGCCAGCATCGCCAGGGCGAAAATCACCCGGCGACGCAGTTCTGGCACCCGTGAGGCGTTTTGGAAACCGCTAAGCATGAAGTGTTATCAACTCCGCTTTCCCGCCGGCCGCTTCGATTTTCTGTTTGGCGCTGCTGGAAAAGCCATGTGCCCGGACAGTCATTGCCTTGGTCAAATTACCCTCGCCTAAAACTTTTACTTGACGGTTTTTACCGCTAATCAGGCCATGTTGAGACATTGTTTCTGGCGCGATGTCGCCGACCTCCGCCAGCGCGTCCAGTTGCGCCAAATTGACCACGGCCATTTCGTTGCGAAAAATATTATGAAAGCCGCGCTTGGGCAAACGTCGCTGAAGCGGCATCTGGCCACCCTCGAAGCCAGGTTTGGTATTCCCTCCGGAACGCGAGCCTTGACCTTTGTGTCCGCGGCAAGAAGTCTTGCCATGGCCGGAACCGTCGCCCCGGCCTACACGTTTACGCTTCTTATTTGAACCAGCGGCAGGCCGCAAATCTTCCAATTTCATAGTTAGCGTATCTCCGCTAAAGATTTACCGCGTCGTTCGGCGATTTCTTCCGGCTGGCGTAAATCGCGCAGAGCTTCGAATGTCGCTTTGACCATGTTATGGGGGTTATTGGAACCCAGACATTTGGTCAGGACGTTTTGGATGCCCGAGGCCTCGACCACCGCGCGTACACCGCCGCCGGCGATCACGCCGGTTCCGCCTGACGCGGGTTTGAGAATGACATGGCCAGCACCGTAGTGTCCGATCACTTCGAAGGGAATAGTCCCGTCCATAATGGGTACTCGGATCAAATTCTTTTTCGCCTGCTCCAAGCCTTTGCGGATCGCTTCCGGAACTTCTTTCGCCTTGCCCATTCCATAGCCAACGACGGAGTGGCTATCGCCAGTGACCACCAGAGCACTGAAGCTAAAGCGCCGGCCGCCTTTAACAACCTTGGCCACCCGGCTGATGTGAACGACTTTTTCTTTCAACTCTAAACCTTGCGGATCAATTCGTTCCAAAGCGACCTCTCGTTCAAATGACGGTTAAAAGTCGAGTCCACCTTCGCGAGCGCCATCTGCCACTGCCTTGACTCGGCCGTGATAGATAAAGCCGTTACGATCGAAAACGACGCGGCTAATATTGTTTTCTTTGCAAACCTTGGCCAAAGCGACGCCCACCTGCTTGGCGGCATTGACGCCTTTTGATTTCTTAAGCTGCTCTGCCAAATCTTCGGACAATGTAGATACTGTAGCCAACGTCTTTCCTTGGCTGTCTGAAATGACCTGCGCATAGATATGTTTATTGCTGCGAAATACGCAAA
>DATLCH010000053.1:0-7833 GCA_035526465.1 Candidatus Limnocylindrales bacterium
TGGCGAGGATGATTTCTAGGCTGTAAACGCTCGGCAAAATTACTCCGGGGCGATAGATTTGTACGATCCCCAAAAAATCGACGAGGTCGACCAGCGCGACCACCGCTATTCCTCCAGCCAGACAAACCAACAGTCCCCAGCGATCAGCGGTTTTGATAAAGAAAAAGACCGTGATCCCTGCGATCATCGAAACCCACCAGTATTGCAGAATCGAATCTGAATCCAGAATCGCTGGCAAACCGGTCATGCTCTCGAGCATTTTCACCATGCAAAGTGCCGAGAACAAAGGCGCAAAGAACAGCGCAACAACCAGCTTCCGGCTGTTCATATAAAGAAGCCGCAGCGCATATTAGTAATTCAATCTGACCCGGTTAAATCCCGTTCGCTCAGCTACCACGGCAAGCCATTAACCGTAGACAAAATCAGCGCGACGGCTCCCGGCGTCGAAGGTTTGCGCCGATCGCACCCTTAAACATCTCAGCGAAGAATCCACCCAGCGCACCCGCCGGCATCGCGGCAGCGAAAGATAGCGCCATGAACCACTCGGGGAATTGATTCTCCGAATCCCCGGAATGCATCGCCAGGCCAACAAGGATCGAGGTAAGACCGACCAGCGCGCCATGCTTCATCTCCAAGGCTTTGGCTTTGTAACCCGCGTAGAACCCGCCCATGAGCGTACCGAGGGAACCCAACACCAGACCGGCTGCAAGACCATCACTGCTGATCCAGAACTTCGCCGCTTCTTCCTCGAAGGCCGCCGCAGCGCCAGAGTTTGGCGCGACGTAAAAGCCGTAGTAAAAAGCAGCCAGGACAAAGCTCGCGATGAAATCGACAATCGCCCCGGTAAGTATCGGCCGGAATTGAATACCCGTGAAAAATCCTGTCGGCTCGATGGGCTTCGGCGGAGTACCTGTTGGTTGGGGATCGTATTGCATAGGAAATTTTTCTGCTAAGGTCGACGCTGATTATGAATTTGCCGTCGACTCAACTCAACAAAATAACCGTACACTTAGGCCAAAGGCAACCGATCCGATAAAATGTTTAATCGTTACGACTATGAAGCCGAGTTTTATCCCAGTCTGAACCGCTTGCCGCTTGATGTGCGTCGCAAACTCGATCTCACCGGCATCAAGATTTCACTGAGAGACTGGCTCGCCATCAGCCTGGAAGAGCGGCTCGTGCTTTGTCACTTTCCCTGTGAAACAGACGAAGAGCGCAAGGTTTTCATAGCCTACTTGGATTTTCTCGCGGGAAAATATCTGGCTAGATCGAGCGCAAAAACCGCACCCATGGACAGCGCCCTGTGGGGCGAATTGAACGTGCCGGATGCAGTCGTGCAGAGGAGCATGGCAATGGATCAAGTGGTTCGCGCAAGCGAATGGCGGCGTTGGCCAGCGCACCATCGTTATGCTCTGTACAAATCAGCAGTATCTAACAAGCAACCTGAAGCATTTGAGCAGGTATTGTTGCAATTGCGCAAACTGGCAGCGAATGAGTGACGCCGTCAGAGCGCGATGAAACTCAGCGACCGCTGGCTGACAACGGCGGGATTGGCTGCATCGCGCGGCGAACGCGAATCGGAGAGATTTGATGTCTTCTTTACTGATATTTCTAGCCATGGTGGCCGGGACAGCTCTAATCGGAATCCAGTTCGGCCCCGACGCGTGGTACCAGGCACTGCAGAAACCTTCGTGGACACCGCCGAGTTGGCTCTTCGCTCCAGTCTGGGGCGGGTTGTATATTGCTATCGCCGTTGCCGGATGGTTGGTGTGGCGATCCAAGGCGCTTAGCGTTACCAAGCCCATCCTGCTTTGGCTCCTGCAATTGATTCTTAACGGACTATGGTCATGGCTGTTCTTCGGTTTGCATCGGCCGGACCTCGCGGCCATCGATATCATCGCTCTGCTTGTCACGATCTGTTTTTTTATCGCCAGCGCAAAAAAAATCAGCGCCATCGCCGCTTGGCTGTTCGTCCCCTACGCGTTATGGGTCGGTTTTGCCGCGGCATTGAACTTTTCGATCTGGCAGTTGAATTAGCGTAATTACAATCCAGATGGGTACGGATAATTTATGACCGACAATCTTTTTCCCCGCTTCTCCGACCGCGAATATGCCCGTCGGTACAGTACCGTGCGCGCCGCGATGTCGGAAGACAACATCGACGCGCTGGTGATTTTCGGCGCCCGCGGTTCCTCCGAGGTTTCCTATTTAGCGAACTATCTGCCGCAGTCCCCGTGCTGGCTGCTGTTGCCGCGCGACGGCGACGCGACGGTATTCATCCACTTTTTTAATCACCAACCCTGCGCCAAAGCGCAGTCGATCATCGACGACGTCCGCTGGTACGGTCCGACACCGATGCCAACGCTCACCGAAGAGATTACCAAGCGCGGATTGTCAAACAGCAAGATCGGTCTGGTCAGCATGCGCTCCATGGCCTACGGCCACGTCATGGAATTGCAGCGCCAGTTCCCGAACGCTCAATTTGTCGAATTTGGCCCGCAGTTCGGCAAAATTAGAAGAGTACGCAGCGAAGAAGAATTGGTTTATCTGCGCAAGAGCGGCTATCTCACCGATCTCGCCTGCGAAGCTTTAGAGAACAACCTGCGCCCAGGCTTGACCGAGCAGGATGTCCTGGCGATCGTCTACATGGCTTATTTGAAAAACGGCGGTGATCCCGGCATCCACTTTATCGCTACCACCAACATGGACGCTCCCGATCGTTTTGTGCCCTGGCAGCGCCAGAGCTTCCGCGTGCTCGAAAGGGGCAGCGTGGTGATTACCGAATTGACGGTCAGCTATTGGGGCTACTCGACGCAAATTCATCGCCCGTTCGCCATCGGCAAGGAGCCCACACCGACGTATCGTAAGCTCTTCGACGCCGCCTATGATTGCTACGAAAGCGTGCGTAAAATTTGCAAACCCGGCACCACCAGCGAACAGATCGTCGCGGCGACATGCGCCATCGAAGCCAACGGCTTTACCAGCTATGACAGCGTCTTTCATGGCGAAGCCGGCAAATCCCCGGAGCTCGGCACCAGCTCAGCGGCACATCCGCTAGAGCGATGGACGCTGGAAGAAAACATGGTCCACGTCATCCAACCCAATCCAGTAACAAAGGATTTCAAATCGGGCCTGCAACTCGGGGCGGCGGTCGTCGTTAAACCGCACGGTGGTGAAGCTCTACATAACTATCCGTTCAAATTTCCGGTTTGCGGTTAAGGAGAGCAAATGAATTCGTCTCAAACAGAAAACATAAAATTTCTTGCATTCGACGTCTTCGGCACAGTCGTCGATTGGCGGTCGAGCGTCATCGCCGAAGGTGAGCAGCTCGGCAAAGCAAAAGGAATTAACGTTGACTGGACGGCATTTGCCGATACATGGCGTTCGATCTACCGCCCGTTCATGGATAAGGTCCAGAATGGCGAGCTGCCATGGACAAAGCTGGACGACCTGCACCGGATGATGCTCGCCGAGACGTTGGAAAAATTCGCCATCGACGGCTTGACCGTTGCGGAGACCGAACACCTCAACCGTGTCTGGCACCGGCTCAAACCCTGGGCGGATTCTGTGGCTGGACTGCAGCGCCTGAAGTCTCGTTACCTCGTCGCGCCATTGTCCAATGGGAATATTTCCCTTTTGACGAATATGGCAAAGAACGCCGGTCTGCCATGGGACTGCGTTTTGTCGGCGGAAAACGTCCATCGCTACAAACCCGATCCGTCGGTCTATTTACTCGCGCCGCAACTGTTCGATTTGAAAGCCGAGGAAGTCATGATGGTCGCCGCCCACGAGCATGATCTCCAATCCGCTCGCAAACACGGACTGCGCACCGCCTATGTTCATCGGCCGTTGGAACATGGACCTGGTAAAGCGTCCGAAGTTCCGCCGCGGGATCGTTACGATATCGTCGCCAGCGATTTTCTCGACCTGGCCAAGCAGTTGTCGGCATAACCGAAGGAGCCGTTCGTGATCGCGCCAATCCTCGCCGTTGCTCTTATACTGACTCTGTCGTTTGCGGGAATCTCCTCCGCCGACGCCCAACGCATCCGTGCGGCTAGTGGCGGGCTGTCGATCATCCACTCCTTACTGTGGGTCACCTACGAGCAAAAACTTTTGAAGAAGTATGGCCTGGATCTCGAATATATCGCCATTGAGAACGGCACTGTCGGGATGCAGGCACTGCTCGCCAACGAAGCCCAGTTTCTGTTTTCCACCTCCTCCCTCGCGGTCAATGCTAATCTGCGCGGCTCGGATGTCACGGTTGTCGCCGGTGGGTTGAACTTTATTCCGGACAAACTGATTGTCCGTCCGGAAATTACTAAACCTGAGGAACTCGCCGGCAAACGCTTGGCAATCAGTCGCTTTGGTTCTTCGTCGGAAACCAGCGCCAAACTGACGTTGGAGAAAATCGGTGTGAAGCCCGAGAGCGTTTCGCTGATACAACTTGGCGGGGTTTCGACCCGCCAGGTGGCGCTAATGGCCGGACAGGTTCAAGCGACTGTGCTCAGTGACCCGCAGGCGACCGCCGCAACCACTGCCGGCATGAAATTATGGGTCGACCTGTCGGAGAGCAAATGGGGCCTGCCCCGGATTTGCTTCAATTGCTTTATGGCCAAGCGCAGCTTTCTCGACGCGAACCGCGAGACCGCGAGCAACTTTCTCAAAGCGGTTATCGAAGGCCTCTACCTGCTCAAGAAAGACAAACCCCTGGGTGTGCGCTTGATCAAAAAGTATCTCCGCCTGAGCGACGAAGCGGCTGCCGTCGGCTATGATTTTTACATCGGCAAACATGGCGAGGGAATGCTCAGCTTGCCGGAGCGCCGTGGCATGGAATTCATCATCGCCGAAGTGACGAAGACGAATCCGGCGGCGAGCAAAGCGACTCCCGAAAGCCTCCGTTTGCTGGAGCCGAGTTTTTTAGATGAAATCAAAAAGAGTGGCTTGATCGAGCGCGTGAAATAAAATTTTAACGATGGGCGCAGCAAACTCAGCCTTCGCCGGCATTGAATTTCAATAGTACGGACTGGTTTCAACTCTCGTATGGCAGAACACCGTAGGCCAACCGAACCAGGCGGACCACATCGCCATCGTCTCCGTGCGCTCGTGCACAAGCCCGCCGGCGGCGGGCGTATGCAGTTCGACAAAGATGCGCTGAAGGATCTGATCGTTTTCCTGGGCCTGCCTCTGCTTGCCGTGATTGCAGCCTTTTGGTTTGCCGCGCGCTTCGTTCAGCCGGCGCCACCGGATCATTTTGTCATGACCACCGGTGCAGACGGCGGAGCTTACCATCTGTTCGCGCAGCGTTATCGAGACATCGTTAAACGCGAGAATATTACAATTACGCTCAAGCCTTCCGCCGGTTCCATCGAAAACCTGCAGCGCTTGCAGGATGATAAATCCGAATTTGACGTCGGCTTGATCCAAGCCGGAGTAGCCGGTGGCGTAGCGCCAACCGCTCTGCGCTCGTTGGGCGCGGTCTCTTACGAACCGCTCTGGGTCTTCTATCGCGGCGCCGATAACATCGAGAAATTGAGCCAGCTCGCCGGCAAGCGAATCGCAGTCGGCCCGGAAGGGAGCGGCACCCGGGCGCTCGCCTTGCAGCTCCTCAAAGTCAGTGGCATCGATCCATCGGCCCCAGAGCTAGTGCCTTTCGGTGGTAACGAAGCGGTGAAAGCGCTTCTTGATGAAGACATCGAAGCGGCGATTCTAGTTGCATCTCCCGATGCTCCCACCGTTCGAGAGCTGGCCAATGCCAAAGACGTCAAGCTCGCCAGCCTGATTCAAGCCGAAGCATTCACGCGACGCTTTCCATTTTTGACCGCGCTGCAGCTGCCCCGCGGCGCCATCGATCTCGCCAATGATTTGCCGGGACGCGATGTCACCTTGTTGGCTACTACGGCAAATTTGGTTGTCAAAGAACATTTCCATCCTGCGCTAGGGTACCTCTTGCTCCAGGCTGCCTCAGAAGTGCACGGCCGTGCCGGAGTATTGCAAAAATCCGGGGAGTTTCCCGCACCGCGCGAGTCGGAAATAGCGATCGCCGCAGAAGCGCAACGATACTTCAAAAGCGGCCAGCCGTTCCTGCAACGGTACCTGCCGTTCTGGATGGCGAACCTGATCGAGAGGTTGGCGGTGCTGCTGCTGCCGTTGGTTGCCGTGGTGCTACCGCTGTTCAAAATACTACCGGTGTTGATCCAATGGCGTAACAAGTCGCGGGTGTTTAAATGGTACGGCGAACTCAAATACCTCGAGACCCAAGTTGCCACCAACGCCGACCCTGCTCCTCAGCTCGACCGCTACTTCGAGCGCCTCGATGAGATCGAAGACGGTGTCAGTCACACCAGGATCGGGGCCAGCTATTCCGACTATGTTTACAATTTGCGCCTGCACATTGAGCTGGTGCGCAACCACCTGCACCGGCTGGAAGAAAGAGCAAGTGAAACCAAGGCTCACGGTCAGATGTGATCGGACGTTGGGCGCGTGTCCGTTCCGCTTCGGCAGCGCCATCGGCGTCATATTGGTTTGTCTCTCATGCACTGAACCGACAGGACAAATAGCCGCTGGTCCGCAGCGCGAATATCAGCAGCAGCGCCAAACCGATGAAAATGGCGTTGAAATGTTGCTGGCCTCAGCGCCAGGCTCACGTTTCCAGCTCGGCGAGCAGAATCCTATGCGCGCGAGCAATTTTGCGATCGAACGAAAGACTCAGGCAGCATCGCGCATCGATGGCGCGCTGCAATACTGGAATGTGACGGCCCACGATCTCGACTACACTTCGGGCGGCTCCGGCAAAACCATTCGGCTGCATATCTACGCCGGCCGCGGCCAGCAAGTCCATACATGGAAGAACCAGAAAGGATTTCTTGCCACGCCATCTGATATTCGCAATCAAGAGTTTACTGCCTTTGTGCGAGTCCATAACATCAGTGATCCAGGACGGGCAGCAATTACACTGAAGATCCGCGGTGGCGCACACACCGATAAGAATCCCGACCTCGCTTCCTGCACGATGATAGCATTTCAGGCAAACAGTACTGGAGCGGTCGCGCGCTTCGGCAAAGAGCTCACCCACCCCAACTATGATTATGTGACTTTAACGCCGGCGTTCGACGCGGGGTTACTCGAGAACCGTTGGGTCGGCTTAAAACTGCTGAGCTATAGCTCACCGGGTGAGCCAAGGCGCGTCACCAATCGGCTCTACCTAGACATCGATCCATTCGAACACGTAGGCGCCAAGCCCCGCAATAACTGGAAACAATTCGCCAAGTATGTCGATATCGAAGGCGTAAGCACGGGCAAGTACAACAAACTCGCGGACTGGGGCGGCTGGCAAACAACGTTGCGGAGCGACGGCGTCAGCAGTTTAGATTTCGCGCTTATCAGTCTGCGTGAGGTCCAGCCTGGCCTTTAATAGTTGCCGCGAGCCGTTGGTAAATTTCGCGTGGGTCCAGGTAAATTTACCGCCGCGCGGTAAGTTGACTAGATTTCTCGCTGCGCCAGACTGTGTGAAAACTCGGTGTCTCTCTGATCTGTCATCTCGCACGGCGTGAGAGATCTTGCATTTTGTACACATAGAAAGACAAGATTTCCTCCGCTTCGCGTCGAAATGACAATTACCACACAGTCTGGCGCTCGAAATGATTGGCATGTTCCATTCGATCGATTTCAGACATTCTACTGGCGACGTGTGTAGAAGCGCGGGCCCAACGTAGTGGGCGGCGCGTTGCAAATCCGTGCCTTTGCGACTCTTGCGTCCTTTGCGGCCAACATTCGGTCAGCGCATCTGGCACACCACGTCGACCAGCGCCGGCTTGCCTGACTTGACGACTTTCA
>DATLCH010000097.1:0-4766 GCA_035526465.1 Candidatus Limnocylindrales bacterium
CCCTTTTTGTCGTAGAAGATATTCTTGCCGGTCTTCCACAGACTCTGATGGCAATGCATGCCCGAGCCGTTGTCCTGGAACAGCGGCTTGGGCATACAGGTGACCACTTTACCTCTTTGTTTAGCGGTGTTCTTAACCACATATTTATAGAGCAGCACCTTGTCGGCCATCTTGGTCATGGTATCAAAGCGCATGTCGATCTCGGTCTGCCCGGCGGTGGCGACTTCGTGATGATGGACTTCGATCTTGATGCCGCATTTCTCTAAATTGAGTACCATCTGCGAACGCAGGTCCTGGTACTGGTCCATGGGCGGGACCGGGAAGTAACCTTCTTTGTAACGGATCTTGTTGCCGAGATTGGCGCTCTGGCCGTTGCCGGAGTTCCAAAATCCTTCCGCGGAGTCGATATGGTAGTAGCCTTCGTGGTGGTTCTGGTCAAAGCGAATGCTGTCGAAGATGAAGAACTCGATTTCGGGACCCCAGTAGCTGGTGTCGGCGATGCCGGTCGATTTTAAATACTTCTCGGCTTTCTGAGTGATATAGCGGGGATCGCGGGAGTAGGGCTGGCGGGTGATCGCATCGAGTACGTTACAGACAAAACTCATGGTGGGGTGTTCGGTGAACGGATCCATCATGGCGGTGTCGGGATCGGGGATCAGAATCATGTCTGATTCGTTGATCGACTGAAAGCCGCGGATGCTCGATCCGTCAAATCCAAGCCCCTGTTCGAATTTATCGGCATCGAGATCGGTTGCCGGTATCGAGAAATGCTGCCATAACCCGGGCACGTCGATAAACTTGAAATCGATTATCTCTACTTTGTTCTTCTTCGCCGTCTCTAGGACGTCTTTTACGGACATCTAGTTGCTCCTCTCATGTGAATCTTGACTAATTTTTTTGAAAACGCACACCAGTTATCACATTCTATCAGCGAGAACCAGCACATTACCGCTAGCTCATTCATTCGTAGGCGCGCTCGTTATGCTGGGTCAAATCCAAGCCCATGCGCTCTTCTTCGTCGGCGACTCGTAATCCCATGGTTGCTTTTAGAATCGACAGAATGATTGCAGTGACGATCATGGCAAATACAATAGTGACGATAACACTCTCGAACTGGATCCACAGCTGTGCTGGATTGCCATAGAAGAGGCCGTTGTTACCCGCGGGGTTGATCGTCTTGGAAGCGAAGAGGCCGGTGGCCAACGCGCCCCAAGTTCCGCCGACGCCGTGTACACCGACCACATCGAGGGAATCGTCATAACCAAGTTTTGGCTTTAGGCTGCAAGCGAGCGAGCAGAGGATGCCACCGACCGCGCCGATAATCAGGGCGGACATCGGACTGACGAAACCCGCGCCCGGCGTGATCGCAACGAGTCCTGCGACCGCGCCGCTGGCGGCGCCAAGCATCGTCGGTTTGCCGCGCAACCAGTCCATCGCCATCCATGCCAGCGCTGCGGCAGCGGTGGCGACATGGGTCGCGACAAAAGCAGATGTTGCTAATCCGTCGGCAGCAAGCGCGCTACCGGCGTTGAAACCAAACCAGCCAACCCAGAGAAGCCCGGCGCCGATGATGCTGTAGGGCAAGTTATGCGGCGGCATCGCCTCTTGACCGTAGCCGATTCGGCGGCCGAACATGATTGCCGCCACTAAGGCTGAAGCTCCGGAGCTGATGTGCACAACCGTGCCGCCGGCAAAGTCTAACGCTCCCAGCTCGCGCAGCCAACCTTTGACCCCCCAAACCCAATGGGCGAGAGGATCGTAAACGATTGTTGTCCACAAAATCATAAACACCAGAAATGTACTGAACTTGGCTCGCTCGGCGAACGCGCCGGTGATTAACGCTGGCGTGATGATGGCGAACATCATCTGATAAACCATAAACGTCATGTGAGGAATTGTGGCGGCATAATCCGCGTTGGGCTCGACGCCTACACCATTCAACCCGACCCAGGCGAGCGAACCGAAGAAACCGCCAACGTCAGGTCCGAAAGCCACGGAATAACCCCAAAGGACCCATTGCACGGTGACGACGCCGACTAGAATAAAACTATGCATGATCGTGCCGAGAATATTTTTGCTGCGCACGAGTCCGCCGTAGAAGAGAAACAGACCCGGAATCGTCATCATCAGCACGAGGGCGCTAGAGGTAAGCATCCACGCGTTATCGCCTTTATCTATTTTCGCTGCGGCGGGCGGTGTGTTTGGCGCCGCCGCGGCGGCGGGAGCTGATGGGGTTACCGCTGGGGCCGACCCGGACGGAGGCTCTTGAGCTTGCGCTGAAAATCCCATCAACATGACCAACAATACCGCCAGGAAAAACAACGACGAGCGAGTTCTAATCGCCTGCTTCACGGCATACCCCCTAATTTGCTGCAAGAATATTAAACACCCAGGATAAGAAAAATCTTATCCGGGTGACGGAGCAACCGTTATGCCATTAGCCGATTATTTTATTTTTCTTTATTTTCAAAGACTTCCGATTTCACCGCTGACAATTTCCCGCTCCCGATGCCTATTTTTAAAGCATGTGATCGAAAATTCAGCAGCGTCACAGAAACGAAATAAACTAAGGAGGGGGACTGAAGGTTACAAATCGTGAATTGCCAGCTCGATAAGCTTATGCTTATCCACAGTGATGCCGAGACCGGCAGTGTTACTCAGTGTCACGGTAGCTCGTATTACACCGATGTCACTGCAAAACGACTGCTGGCCGAGACGGAGGAAGCCGGTCATTTCGCCACCGCGTTGAGCATTTTTCATAGCCGCGTGCAGATGTATCTCAGCCGCCGAAAGGATGGACGTGCAGGCGCTACCTTGACCGATGACTACGGATAGTCCTTTGGCACCGACTACGGCGGCAACTTCGAGCGCGCGGCGAAAGCCGGCGATGTGAGTAAGCTTGATTTTCAACAAGTCGGCGGCTCCGGCATCCAGGACCGCTAATGCTTCTTCAGGAGAACCAACGCTTTCCTGGGCCGCGATCGGGATACTTACAGACCGGCGCAGTTCGGCTAGACTCCTGAGATCCCCGCGCGCCAAAGGCTGCTCAGCATCGGATAGATGAAAACGGCTCAAGGCATTCAACAACTCCCGGGCTTCGCTGAACGAATAGGTTGCGTTACCGTCGACGCGAATCAGCGCTTCGGGACCGACAGCTTCTCGGACGGCGCGCACGCGATCGATGTCTTTTTGAAGTTCTTTATGGCCAATCTTTAGTTTGAACCGGCGATAGCCCTCGTGTTTTAATTCCTCAGCTTTCGCACCGATAGTTTCGGCGCTCAAATCCATGCCGAGGCCGCCGACCAGTTCTATCTGACGGCTATATGCTCCCCCTAGCAGGCGATAAACGGGCAAGTTGTAGAACTTTCCCAAGGCGTCGTAGAGGGCGATCTCTAATCCCGCTTTAGTAATCGGATGACCATAACGCACGCCTTGTAGTTTATCGATGACCGCACCGGTCTCTTCGAGATCCATGCCGATTAGCGCCGGCGCAAAATAACGGCGCACCATGATTTGCATGGTTTCCAAGGTTTCGTAGGTGTTGCCGGGGCGGCCTTGGGTCGCTTCGCCCCAGCCCTCGATGCCATTATCGGTCTCGACCCTGATAATGAGGGTCCGGCAGTCGTCAAGGTAGCCGGCGGCGCCACCGTAGATTTCTTTTACCGGTAGAATCAGCGCATAGGTGTCAATCGCAGAGATCTTCATGACGCGCGGCGTAACATGTCGCCGATTTGTGAAACGTCCGTGATTGTTTCCAGATGGCTTAACGAAGTTACCAGGCGATCCAACTGCCGCTCTGAAACGATGCCGCGCGTGAGCTTGCGCGCTTTGGCCTCAACTTGGTCCGTGGTGAGGGGATTGGCGGGCGTTCCCTTAAAATGGATGATTAGTTTCGATTGTCGCCGGCTATCGGCGAGATCGACGGTTACGCGCGCGGCACGGTCCCAGCCTTTTTCTTCGATCTCGTGATCTACTTCGAGATGAATTTTTTTCATCAGAGCGGTGATTTTTTTATCTTTGAGTTTGTGCTCGTCGAAGCTCGCCGGATCGGTGGGATCGAAATAGAGGCTTAGAGCGACGCAAAAGGGAATGCTGTACTGCGCCATCATCAGATCGGTAGGTTGGTAGTTGGCGTGGTGAGTGACCAATTTATCGATGCCGGCGATGGTGATGGCGCGAATGTCGGCGGGTCGAAAGCCAAGTTCGTCGCGCAAATTCTCCAGGGCCTCGATGGGTGCGTGAGCATTAATATGGCAAGCGCAGCGCTTGATACAAATGTTCATGCTTTCCCATTCTTCTCCCAGCCTGTGGGTAAGATAGTCGAGTTTGGGCGAATCGGAAAAACTTTGGCAAAAGCCGAACTTGCCCTCGAGCACGCTTTCCGGCCCGGCAAAGCCGCGGCCAGCCAACTGTGCTGCAGTGACACCGCCTTCAGCTGCTTTGCCGAGATGGAGCCGCTTGATCATCGCGCCTTCCTGGCAGCGCGAGAACTCGATCAATCCGCCCGAATAGGAGCCGGCAATACCCAAAGCGTTGACCAATTGTTTTTCAGTTAATTTCAATAAACGCCCGGCGGCGACGGCCGCGCCGAATGTGCCGGTTAACCCTGGCGCATGGAAACCGCGGCGCTCCAATGAATTGCCTGCTGCTACGCCGATACGCGACATGACTTCGCAACCAGCAACGAACGCGGTGAGGAGGGCCTTACCATCGGCGGTTTCGTTCTCCGCTACCGCGAAGGCTGGCAAAAATGCCGTGGCACCGGG
>DATLCH010000128.1:0-3279 GCA_035526465.1 Candidatus Limnocylindrales bacterium
GATAATCGCTTCTTTAGCCGCGTAACCTGCCGCTTGCCCCTGGGCCATCTTTTCGTCGAATTGGGACTTTAGCTTGGCGCCCTCGTGTTCAAGATCGACCGAATCATGCTGCGCACCCGTGGTCTTATGCTCGCGCTCTGCCAATGAGCGCAAGTACGGCTGAAAAAGCAGCTTATCGAGAATCAGCCACAGGAGGACGAACAAGACAATTTGATAAATTATGCTGTAATCGAGATGAATCATGGGTCAATGACCGCTAAAAGTTAGGCTTTCACCTTACTCGCCGAACGCGGAATGGCGAAATACAGCACTCAAATAATAAAAAACCCACATTCTCTACGAACGTAGGATCTAGGATTGGGAGGTGACGGACAGCCGAAGATTAATTTCTAAAATTTATCTACAGCTTGGGCGCGGAAGCCGCCGCCGCTTTATCAGCGCTTTGACCGTGCGAACCTGCGACTCCAACCTTTTGCTTTGCCACTCCCATGGAGCAGTCCCCGTCAAACACAACGCCTTCTGCAATTATCAATCGGGGAGCATCGATGTTACCGATCAAGCGAGCCGGCGCCAGCAACTCGATCCGTTCTTTCGCTGTGACGTTGCCCTCAACCTTGCCGCGTATCACCACGATTTGGCCGGTAATTTTGGCCTTCAATTCCGCACCCTCACCAACGGTAAGGATGCCCTGACAATTTACTTCGCCATCGACGATTCCATCGATACGCGCCGGCCCCTGAAAACTTAACTGGCCGGTAACGCGGCTCCCCTTATATAGATAACCGACTAGACCCGCCGTTGACGTCGACACAGGGGCGGGCGCGGCAGGCGACGGAACATCAGCCTTATTAGAGATGGGCTGAGGTAAAGGAGCCGCGACTGTTACAGTCGGCTCGGACACCGGCTTCGATGCGGGTGCGACGCTTTGCGGGTCCGTTTCGGTCTTTTTTCCGCCCGTGTTTTTGTCAAACCAAGCCATTTTATGGTTCTCCCGTGCTTGGGCAGAGTCTCGTATAACATCCGAGAAACTCATTGTCAAAATGCATTGGACAAAACCAACCCGGCATTTCTGCGAGTTTAAGTCGCTATTAGAACACGCCGTACTTAACTCGTAATATTACGAAAGTATTACCAACTAAAATCTCAAACAACGTCGTAATCGACAAAGTTGCCACCGTTCTTGACCGTTCAGAGCACATTGTTTAGCTTAGGATGATTATTTGCATGGCACAGCTGATCGAATCGATAATCGCGCGGAAGGCGATCGTCAAGTTTTCAACACCATGGTCTATGAAGAAACCGTCTGCGGCACAATACCGCTGACAGTTTTTCGCCCGAGCCTTGTTCAAGCACTCTGGTCGGAAACTTCACTAATATGAAACTTCTCATTGGCTTAATCGCGGCGTGGCTCGCCGGCAGCAGCGCAAGCGCCGGCGCGGAAGTTGTCCGGGGTGCCTATCCGTCGGCCAACGTGCAGTTTCTCCCGGCATTCGTCGCCCTCGAGAAGGGCTTTTATAAGCGCGAGGGTTTGGACGCCGAACTGATCTCCGTGCGCAATGCGGTCACTGCGGTGCAGGCACTGCTCGGCAACCAAATCCACTTCATCTTTTCTGTCGGTCCACAGATGCCGTCAATTTGGGAAGGTAGCGATATCTTACTGCTCGCTCAGCAGATCGGCCGGCCAACGTTCTCCATGATGGTTACGCAAGATATTAAATCCGTCGCCGATTTGAAGGGAAAAAAGATCGGCGTCAGCTTCGGCGGCTCGACCTTCGCTGGCACCAAGGCCTTATTGGAACTTTACAAGATGAATCCCGACAAGGACGTTCAATACGTCAGTATTCCCGGCAGCCAGCCGAAGATCGCCGCCATGCAGCAGGGGATCATTCAGGCGGCGCTGCTGGCACCGCCAGCCGACTATGTAGCCATGAAAGCTGGCTTCAAACGGCTGGCGAATCTCGCCGATCTGTTCAAAGACACGTCATTCAGCGGGCTCGCCGCTAACGGCAAAACCATCAAGGACAACCCGCAATTCGTCAAACGCATGGTGCGCGCGATCGTGCACGGCGTGATTCACACGCGCGACTACCCCGAAGACGCGATTCAAACGATGATGAAACATTGGCGCATGGAGCGCGAGGTTTCTATCGACGCTTACAATTTGGTTAAGGAAGCCCTCAATCCCGTGCCAACAGAGAAGGGCGTCGAGCTAATGGCTCAATGGCAAGCCGTGGCGCTCAACACCAAGCCCAAACGCCCGGTGCGGGAATATATGGACCTGCGCTTCGTCAACGAAGTCATGGCCGAACTAACTCAGAAATAATTTCAGGAGGCATGAGTGAAAAAAATACTTATTGTCGCAGTATTGTGCGCTGTCTTTGGGTTCGGGGCGAATGCCAGCAGTCAGGAAAAAAAGGGCCCGCTTTACGCCACTTTTAAAACCAGCATGGGCGACATCGTCGTTCAGCTATTCGAAGACAAGGCACCCAAGACCGTCGCCAACTTTGTCGGCTTGGCAAGCGGCACCAAAGAATGGACAGATACCAAGACCGGCGAGAAAGTGAAAAAGCCGTTGTATAACGGCACGATTTTTCACCGCGTCATTCCCGGATTTATGATCCAAGGCGGCGATCCCCTGGGCAACGGCACCGGCGGTCCCGGTTACCGTTTCGAAGATGAATTCCATCCCGACCTGCGTCACACCAAGGGCGGCATTCTGTCGATGGCTAACGCAGGTCCGAATACCAATGGCAGCCAATTCTTCATTACCTTGGGGCCGACGCTTCACCTGGACAATCGCCACAGCGTGTTCGGCGAAGTCATTAAAGGCCAGGAAGTCGTCGTCGCCATCGGCGCTACGCCGACCTCCCGCGACCGGCCGATCAAGGACGTCGTGATTAAAGAAATCGTGATTAGTCGCGGGAGTTACTGAGACTGGCTTATCTGAGCCAACTCGGATTACGCGCGCAAGAACCCCGCGGATACGCTCGCCATTTGTCGAAATACATTACAGTATGGTGAGCTACGAGAGTCGCTCGCAACCAACGCGCCGGCCTGGCACGAATTCCCACATCGGGCCATCAAGCGGTGTTAGCGGCGTCAGAGAATCTCAAAGCCGCCAAGTCAGTTCAGCTAGTCGACGATCGCTTTGTCAAACAATTAGTCACGGCACGGAAATTCAAATGAGGACATGACCCGTGGTTGTTCTGGGTCCCCCAGCAACGTATGCATCATTCCAAATCATACGGCACGCCCAACTGCGCGCCAACTTCGCGCAAA
>DATLCH010000134.1:0-5901 GCA_035526465.1 Candidatus Limnocylindrales bacterium
TTCACTGGCCAGCTCCTGCGCCCGCGCCGAAGGCTTAACCGTTGCCAGAGCAATCATTTGGCCTTCGGCCTTGGAAACAATCTTTTGCGCCACCACGAGAATATCGCCGTCGGCGAGTGGAAACTGCTGCCGCTCGCAGGCATCGCATATAAGCTGTCCGAGGGATTCGCCGGTGTGAATCTCGGCGATCCCGTCCAAGCCGACAAGCTCCACCCTTTTCATGTGCCCCCTGAGCCCTGGCGCGTCGGCGCAACGTCGGCAGCGAGCAACTCCCGCGCAACACGGGTCGACTCGCCGCCCTGATAACCGTAGGCAAGAAACCGTTCGAGATCCTTCGGTTCATCGATATCGAGAGCGATATTCTCGTTCTCGAAAAAATGCGCCGGCATTCCTCGCTCGGCTACCTGGCCCATATGAAAAGTGAAACTATCATGGCCAAAGCGCAGTTGAATCACATCCGGCGGCGCCAACAACAGCGCGTTGGTGCCGAGCTTGTCATGGGACGGCACCAATAAGGCGTAGGGCGCAGCCGCATCGGCTGGAACCTGCGCCAGCACCGCGTCGATATCTTCGGCGCGCATCAACGGCATATCGGCGGGAATGATCAGTACCGCTTGGCAACCGCTCTGCTTCAACTCGAGACGGGCAAAATCGACGGCGCTGGTCTCGCCATTCTCGGCGTTCTCGCGGATCACAGCCGCACCCGCCGCCGCCGCAATAGCGGCAACCTTATCGTCGCCGGTAACGACAAATGTTCCGGCCAGCCCAAGGGCGAGCCGCACCTGGCGCAGGACATCGCGGAACATGGTTTCCGCCAAAAGTTCACGCGCACCAATACCCAGCAGCGGGCTCAAACGTTGCTTGGCGTTGTGAAAACCTTTAACCGGCAGCAGTGCGGCGACATTCATGGAAAGAAAATTCTTAATCTATTTTTGAACGGACGCCAAGACTTGGCGCGCCAAGCGTCTCTTGTCGGCTATGCTATCCATACGAATATCGGTACACACCGGCGCAATTTTGAGCGCTTCCATGACCACTGCGCAAGCCGCGTCTTCATCGGCAATCAAGAGAGTGTCGAGAAATGCCTGGTAAAACTTTGCCACGCCAACGACCGAAGCTTCGAAGCCGCTGGCGGTCATCAGCTTATGCGCCGGGCCGGAAACCGCGGCGGCGCCAATGATGGGGCTAACGCCAACGACTGGGGCATGGCTTTGTTCGAGAGCGCGGCGGACACCGGGAACGGATAAGATCGGGCCGATACTGGTAATTGGGTTACTGGGGCAAATCAAGATGGCTGCGGCACTGTGCAGCGCCTCCAGCACACCAGGCGCGGGGTCGGCGGATTCTGCGCCGGCAAAACGAACGGAATTTACTTCGCACTTCCAACGCTCTTTGACGAAAAACTCCTGAAACGATATCTCACCTTGCGGCGTCTGCACGCGGGTCTCGACACGCTGATCCGACATTGGCAAGATTCTTGGCTCGACTCCCAACTGCCGGCGTATACGCTCGGTCACCTGAGACAGTTTCAAACCTTCATTGAGCCACTTGGTCCGGCTAATGTGCGTCGCCAAATCTTTGTCGCCGATGTTGAACCATGCGTCGTTGCCGAGACGCCGCAGCTGTTCGAGCACAGTAAATGTGTCGCTCTCGATGCCCCATCCTTTGGCGGCATCGTTTAGACCCGCCAGCGTGTAGACGATCGTGTCGATATCCGGCGCGACGTACAAGCCATGAAAAATCGCGTCGTCACCGGTGTTACAGATGATCGTCAATTCGGACGGATCGATTTCCGCTGCCAAGCCGTCGATCAATTTCGCGCCGCCGGTACCCCCGGTGAGAACAACCAGCATCAGCAAAGCCCGGCGGCATTTGGGATTTTGCAGGACTGCGGCACAGGAGTATGGCCCAGCGGACCGCCCGCTTTTACTAATCCATCGGCATCGCATAGCGGCTCGATGTAAGAGCGCATATGCGGCGGCAAAAACTTGTCGCCTTGGCGGATAAACTCGGGATAGACGGGCAGCCGCGCTTTCAGTTCGAATCCCGCCTGCGCGCTTTTCGCTTGCAGCAATCGCAACGCCGGCCACGGCGCTTCTGGGTTAATGAAATCGGGCGTCAGCGGCGACACGCCGCCCCAATCGTTGATGCCGGCATCCAGATAAAGCTCGTAACCGTCCGGCGTCAAATTAGGGGGCGCTTGGATGTTCATCGCGCCGCCGAGGATCAAGCGCGCCAGCGCGATGGTTTTGACCATCTCCTCTTGAGTCGCATCGGGATGAGCGCGCATGGGAATTGTCGGTTTGGCGCGGAAGTTCTGCACGATGACTTCCTGAATGTGACCGTAGCGTTCATGCAGCGCGCGAATTGCCAATAAGGAATCGATCCGTTCCGGCCAGTTTTCGCCGATGCCGATGAGAATGCCGGTGGTGAAAGGAATGCGCAGCTCGCCGGCCAGCTTTAGTGTGCGCAGCCGCGCCGCTGGTTTCTTGTCGGGAGCATTATCATGCGCGGCGCCGACAAGCATCAGGCGTTCGCTGACGCTTTCAAGCATCAGCCCCATGCTCGGATTCACTTGCTTCAACCGCTGCAAATCACCGCGTCCCATGATGCCGGCGTTGGCGTGGGGCAACAGACCCGTCTCTTCGAGCACCACCCGGCAGATTTCATGGAGGTATTCCAGCGTGCGCTGATGGCCCCGGTCGGTCAAAAATCGCTTCATCTCCGGGTAAATTGCCTCAGGTTTGTCACCGAGGCTGAGCAGCACTTCGGTGCAACCGAGGGTTTTGCCTTGGCGCACCACCCGCAAGACCTCGTCCGCCGTCATGGTTTTCGCACCGGGCTCGTCAGGCGCCTTGCGAAAAGTGCAATAGCCGCAAAAATCCCGGCATAAGTTGGTCAGCGGCACAAAAACCTTCGGAGAAAAAGTAACCACCCGGCCCTTGTGCCGATCACGCAGCTCAGCCGCCGTCGACAGCAGTTGCCGTAGCGCATCTCCTTCAGCTTCGACAAAGCTCAGAGCCTCGGAACGGGACATGGGTTTGCCCTGTCGGCAGTCTCGAAGAATGGCTTGCATCTGTCATGGTTGAATATCCAATTGGCCGCCGGTATTCAAACCGTCACGAGGCGTCGTGCGCGACTATTCTAGTTGCCCTCGAGAGTTTTGCTGTGCTAGTTCTCGTACGATCGACAAGCGGGAGGAATTCGCCGTGGATAATTTTGATAATGTTTTAGTCGTCGACGCCGATGGCCATGTTTATGAAGGAAATATCGACCTGCGGCCGCGCATGCCGGAAAAATGGCGCTCACAAGCGCCGGTTAACATGAAAGACAACGAAGGCAACTCGCGCATACTGCTCGAAGGCCGCATGTGGTCCGCCTCCCAGGGACTTGGCCCAGGGGTGTCGGCACCGATGACCGACAAAGCGCGTGGTTTTCGCCCAGGCATGGTCGATCCCGTAGCACGGCTCGAGGATATGGACGCCGAAGGCATCGATGTTGCGATTCTCTTTGGTACCCAGATCGCCCTCACTGTAAACGGTTTAATGAGCAAGGAACTGTCGGCAGTGCTGTGCCACGCGGTCAACGATTGGCTGATCGAGTATTGTTCCGCCGATAAAAAGCGCTTGGTCGGCGTCGGCTTGATTCCCTGCCAGGACCCGCTCGCCGCCGTAAAAGAACTGGAGTTTCTCGCTAAGTCCGGCATCGTCACTGCGATGCTGCCAACCAACGTCTATGGGTTAAACAACATGGGCGATCGCATGTTCGATCCAATTTACGGTTGCGCGCAGTCACTTGGGATGGCGCTTAGCGTCCATCCGCAAACCGGCCATGACGGCGTTCCCGGCGTATCGGGAGTGATGGGCGCCGGCAGCGAGCGATTGCGCAAATATGTTTACGTTCATATGACTGCGTTTCCGTTCGAATTGATGTTGTCGATGATGCACATGATCGGCGAAGGCGTTTTCGATCGTTATCCGAAGCTCCGGGTCGGCTTCATGGAAGGTGGCGCCGGCTGGCTGCCATTTTGGGCCGAACGCTTCGACGAACACATTGAAAAACTGGCGCCGCAGATGCCCGACTTAAAACGCCGGCCAAGCGAAATCATTCGCGGCGAACAGATCACGCTTACCTGCGAATCGGAGGAAACTGGTCTCGATCGCGTGTTCGCCGCCAACGGTGAGAACACGGTCATGTATGCGTCCGACTATTGCCACTGGGACTGCCACTTTCCGTACTCGGTCAAGGATGTGATTGACTGCAAAGACTTGAGCTTTACCCAGAAAGAAAAGCTGCTTAACAAAACTGCCGTCGATTTCTTCAAGCTCAAGAACCTGCCGCAGGCCAATGCCCTCAAGCTGGCGCGGCAAAGTTGGAGCAACGGCAAAGCCCAGGCAGCGAACGCGTGAGGGACGGTAAAATGAAATTGAAAGTTTTTATCGGTGCCTTCCTTTGGTTCGCTCAGAGCTTAGTTGCAAGTCAATCTAATGGAGCGGAAACTCCATACAAAATTCGTATCGGCTTTCCATCCCTGGCGTTTTCCTACATGCCCTTCTACGTCGCCCAGGAGAAAGGCATCTACAAGAAATACAACATCGAGTCCGAATACATACAGATGACCACCTCGATCCAACCACAGGCCGTGGTCAACGGTAACATCAACTATCTCACTTCGGTTTCGACCGGGATATCCGCTGCAGTAGCCAACTTACCTTTGCTGATTCTGATGAATTTCTCCGACACCTCCCCTTGGGTTTTGATCACGCACAAAGATATCAACAAGCCGCAGGATCTGATTGGCAAAACCGTCGCGCTTTCGGGTATCCGCACATCGCCGTATTATTTCTTCCAGGCCTTTCTTAAGAAGCACGAGATCAAGGACAAGGAAATTAATATCATCAACACCGGAGGCACCGCCGATAGTTTTCGCGCCTTGACCAGCAACCGAGTGGTGGCGACCATTGTAACGCCGCCGTTCGATGACAAGGCAGTATCGCTTGGTTATAAAAAATTCATGCCGTTAGGCGAACTAGCCGATATCCCCTATGTCGGTCTGGTGACCTCACAAAACGAGATCAAAACCAACCGCGAATCTGTGCGGCGTACCGTCGCGGCGGTCTTCGAATCCTTGGCATGGTTGCGCGCCAACCGTGCCGATAGCGTTAAGATGATCATCGACAAGTTCAAAGTAACGCAGCAAGAAGCCGAGGGGACGTACGGGACCTTGATGGGCATCATGAACAAAGACAGCCGTCTGAATCCAAAAGTAGCCCGCGGCTACATCGATATCCTGCGCCAGGAGCGTACCATACCGCCCGACTATGACCCGATGAAGCACACCGACTTTTCTTTGCTGCCGCGCAGCTGATCTTAGCGCTACTCTGTGACGCCTGGCCACTCACTCACAAACAACGGCGTAACTTTACCGGTAACGGCAGTGAATTGGCTTGTCGCAATTGTCCTTGCGTGTTGCTCCGTCTCCAGCGTCTTCGCCCAGCCAGCGCAAGAGCAACTCAAAGTAGCCACGCGGATCGTCAAACCATTTGTATTCGAAGAAAACAGCAGACTCACCGGCTTCAGCGTCGAACTCTGGAATGAGATCGCCAAGCAGCTCAACGTCGCAACTGAGTACGTCGTCAAGCCGACGGTCAAAGAATTGCTCTCCAGTGTCAACAATCATGAAGCCGCTCTCGGCATTGCGGCAATTTCGATCACTGCCGAACGGGAGTTGCACTGGGACTTCTCCCAACCCATGTTCGAAGCCGGCCTGCAAATCCTCGCACCGGTTCACGGCGGTCGGGCCACCCTGATCAGATCGATTTTCGCCAATCTGTTGTCAACCGCAGTGC
Source organism: Candidatus Limnocylindrales bacterium (assembly GCA_035526465.1). Classification (GTDB taxonomy): domain Bacteria; phylum Desulfobacterota; class Binatia; order UBA9968; family UBA9968; genus DP-20. The sequence goes on from DATLCH010000134.1 coordinate 5,850, forward strand.
TACCCTACGTCTTGGCGGTGGCTTCTATTCTGCTCATCATCGCCCATCTAGT
>DATLCH010000150.1:0-4723 GCA_035526465.1 Candidatus Limnocylindrales bacterium
GCTAGAAATTCAGAGTCTCTCTTCAGGCCACGAGATGATCAATAGCTTACCTCGTGAATAGAGGATGGAATTGTGAGGAAGACCTCCACACCTGTTTCTCTCAGTGGTTGTGCCGCTGAAGCCATTCGGAGAAGGAGGGGAATGGATACCGCTTTCGCCGCTATGACGGAACCTTCGTGTCAATTCGTCGTCTGCTCATCCCTGGACATTTATTTTCCAAGGAGGCACTTCACGGTCATTTCGACCGAGCAGGAGAAATCTTTCTTAATTTCCAAAAAGCCGATTCAACCAAGAACTGCGCGTTTGCGCGCCGGATCGAAGAACGGCAGCTTGACGACCCTCGCGCTGACGTTTTTTTGGCGGTGATCGACCGTGACCTCAATTTCGACCTCTTTCCCCACCGATGCGCAGGGTTTCTCGAGAGTCGCGAGAGCGATATATTTTTTTAGCGCAGGGGACCAGGCGCCGGTGGTGGCATAACCTACCTGCCGTTGATCCTTGTGCAATGGGACACTGCAGCGCCAAGCAGTCAAAGGATACTGCGGTGCCAACCCGGCCTGCTGATAGAGATATTCGTAATCGATAAGATTGATCTCCAAGCCCAGGATCTGCCGCGCCGGACCTTGTCGATCACATTGACGTAACGCTTTAGCGCCGACGAAATGATCCTTACCCAAATCAACCGTCCAGCCAAGTCCTATCTCGAACGGAGAATAGCGCTGCGATTCGATCACGGCTTTTTCGGCGCCAGTGTAGTCGACTTCTAATAAAATAAATCCTGCTTCCAGCCGCGCCACATCGAGGGCGAGTATGCCCGTGGGTTTGATGCCGAAATCGCTTCCCTGCTCGATCAAGAGATCCCAGATCTTGAGCGCATGCTCGGCGCCGAACCACAGCTCGTAACCCAGATCACCGGTGTAGCCCGTACGCGAAATAATCACGGGGACATCGTGTATTTTGCCGCAGGCAAGACGAAAGAATCTGAGCTTATTTAATTCAACGTCGACAACCCGTTGAAGAATTTTCAAAGCATGGGGGCCCTGCAATGCCAAAGCGGCCACTTGCTCGGAAACTTCGTGAATTGATACTTCCATGCCGCGGGCGTTGAGATTAAGCCAGCGCAAGCTCGGATCGGCAAGATGGAAGCGAAAGTAGTCATCGCTCAGGCGAAACACCGTGCCGTCTTGGATCACCGCGCCGTCGTCCTCGCATAAGCAGCTGTAGAGCGCTTGACCGACGGCGCATTTCGCCGCGTCGCGGGTGATCACCCGATTGACCAGCTTGAGTGCGTCTTTGCCGCGCACGTCGTATTTGTAAAGCGGCGAAACGTCGATGAGCGCAGCGGTATTGCGGATCGCGTGATATTCGTAGTCGTGCATCACTTCATAAGAGCTGGCGACGAAATAGCCAGACCAAGTGCGCCAGTTGTGGCTGGCGCATAACGCCGCAGTGCGCGGGTGGAAGGGAGTTCCGACGGGCATAATTATTTTTTAGAATCTGCTGCGGAGCGCGTTTGGATTTTCGGAATCGTACTATCTCGTTGACTTCGCAAACGAAATTACCAAATATGCTGCTTTAAGCAAATCTCCCTCTATGCAAAACTACGATGCGATCATTATCGGCGGAGGCCACAACGGCCTGACCAGCGCTGCCTATCTTGCTAAAGCCGGTAAAAAAGTTCTGGTGCTGGAACGACGCCATGTTCTCGGCGGCGCGGCAGTCACCGAAGAGATTTATCCGGGATTTAAATACTCGGTGTGCTCCTATGTCGTGAGCCTGCTCCGGCCTGAAGTGATCCGCGATTTAGAATTGCCGAAATACGATCTGGAGATAATTCCGCTCGATAGCACGTTTACACCGATGCCCAACGGCGACCATCTGTTCCGCTGCGGTGATCACTCGCAGACGCGCCGGGAGATCGCACGCCATTCGGTGACCGATGCCGAGGCTTATGAACAGTACGGCCAACTGATGGCGCAGATGGCCTTGGCGGTTAAGCCTATGCTCGGCATGATCCCGCCGGAACCGACAACTTGGAATCCAAAAGATCTATTCGGTTTGGCCAAGGTCGGCAGTCATTTTCGCGATCTTGGCGACAAGATGGTCTATGAGCTTGCCAAACTCATGACCATGAGCTCGGCGGATTTCCTCGACGAGTGGTTTGAAACCGACGTGCTCAAAGCGACTATGTCGGCCAGCGGTATCATCGGCACTTTCATGGGACCGCGCTCGCCGGGAACCGCTTACGTGCTCTTGCATCACTATATGGGGGAACTCGATGGTGCATTTCGGTCCTGGGGTTTTGCCCGGGGCGGCACCGGTGCGATCAGCAACGCCATCGCCGACGCGGCGCGTCATTTTGGCGCAGAGATCAGAACCCAGGTGACCGTTGATCAAATCATGATTAAAAATGGGCGCGCCACCGGCGTCATCCTAGCAACGGGCGAAGAGATCCAGGCCAAAACCGTAGTCTCCAGCGTCGATCCCAAACGAACTTTTCTGAAAATGATCGACAGCCAGCATTTGGACGCGCCATTCTTGCAGCAGGTGGGAAATTTTAAAATCCGCGGCTCGTCTGCGAAGGTCAACCTTTCTCTCGATGCCCTGCCTGACTTCACCAGTATGCCGGGCAATGGCCCCCATTTATCAGGCGCGATCTCGATCAGCCCAAGCTTGGACTACATCGAGCGCGCCTACGACGATGCCAAGTACGGCGATTTTTCGCGCCGCCCCTACATGGATATCATTCTTCCATCCATGCTCGACCCATCGATGGCGCCGCCAGGGAAACATGTCATGTCGATTTTCGTCCAGTATGCGCCCTATCATCTGGCTAGCGGTACGTGGCCGGAGAAGCGCGAGGCCTTAGGTGATGCTGTTATCGAAACGCTGAGCGAGTACGCGCCCAATCTGAAAAAAATCATCTTGCATCGGCAGGTGGTCACGCCCTGGGATTTGGAACAGGAGTTCGGTCTCACCGAGGGCAACATATTTCAAGGTGAACTGACACTGGATCAGCTTTTCTTTCTGAGACCAGTGCCGGGTTGGGCAAAATACCGCACGCCGATTAAAAATCTCTACATGTGCGGCGCCTGCACCCATCCCGGCGGCGGCGTGATGGCGGCATCCGGCAGACTGGCGGCTTTGGAAATCTTAAAAAGCTCGTGGATGTAGCGCTATTCGAAAGCACCGGCAAATCGATGGCCGACATCCCCATTACGGTCTTTTATGACGGCCATTGCGGTCTCTGTCACGGCTTGGTGCGCTTCCTAATCGCCAGAGATCCTAATGGCGGAAAGTTTGACTTTGCACCACTGCAGGGCGAGTACTGCGCCAGAGTAATTCCTCAAGTGCAGCGCTTACCAGACAGCGTGGTGGTCCGAACCGATGAAGGACAGTTGCTGGTCAAGTCAGCAGCCGTGCTCTACGTTCTCAGGCGAATCGGCAGAGCCTGGCGCATTATTGGAGTGGCATTGAAGATTTTACCAACTTCGATTCTCGATTTCGGCTATGACTGCGTCGCGCGGATTCGCCGACGGCTATTCCGCGCACCTGCAGATACTTGTCCACTGGTCCCGGCTACGTTACAGAATCGCTTTCACCGCTAGCCACAGCGCAAAAGGTTGAGAAACTTTGACATGGTAAAAAAACCAAATGGAATGACTGAGCGATGACTCACTACGACGCCATCGTCATTGGCGCCGGCCATAACGGTCTAGTCACCGCGGCCTATCTCGCCAAGGCCGGCAAAAAAGTCCTCGTCCTCGAACGGCGCGCTACTATCGGCGGCATCGCCGTCAGCGAGGAAATATTCCCGGGTTTTCGTTTTTCGACCTGCGCGCATGTCGCCAGCAGCTTTGCCGGCGAAATCAGCGCCGATCTCGATCTGAAAAAGCACGGCCTAGAGATTTTGCCGCTCGATCCATTACTGTTCGCACCGAGCCAGAGCGGCATGCCACTGGTGATTGGGCACGATCCCATAAAAGCGGCCGCAGAAATCGCCCGTCACTCGAAAAACGACGCGAGCAAGTACGCCGAGTTCTGCGCCAGACTCAAAACTCTCGCAACTTTCCTGCGCAGCCTTTACGGCCTGACTCTCCCGGACAAAGCGAGTCCCGATGCATTCAACCCCTTGGAGCTTTTGAAGATCGGCTTAAAATTCCACGGTCTCGGTGACAAGGAAGGCTATGAGTTCCTGCGCATTTTGCCAATGAGCATGGCCGATCTGCTGCACGAGTGGTTCGAGCATGATCTATTAAAGGCGAGTCTTGCGGGAAGCTCCATGCTGGCCTCGTTTGTCGGACCGCGTCAGCAAGGCACGGCGTTTAATTTGCTGCACCACCAGATCGGCGAATCCAACGGCGCGCTGCGCACCGCCGGCTTCGTGCGCGGCGGTATCGGCCATCTCACCGCCGCTCTTGCCGGCGCCGCACGGCAACATGGCGCGGAGATCCGCGCCGACGCCGAGGTCGTGAAAATCGTAACCAAACAAAGCGCAGCAACAGCGGTAGCGCTGGCGAACGGTGAGGAGATCACCGCGAACGCCGTGGTTTCCAGCGCCGACGTGAAGCGGACGCTTCTCGGTCTTGTCGAGCCCACCTACCTGGACCCGCATTTTTTGCTGCAAGTGCAAAATATTCGCGCCCGCGGCACGGTGGCAAAAATCAACCTCGCGTTGGACAGCTTGCCGAGATTCAAACAGCAGGAATCCCCAGAACAGCTC
>DATLCH010000170.1:0-4220 GCA_035526465.1 Candidatus Limnocylindrales bacterium
AAGGCGAAGCGCTTAGTACTGGTTCCGGCGAAGGCGTGGGGGGATCGGCGCTGGGGCCGGGCGGTCGTGGTGGTCCGGGCGTCGTTAAAGGCATGGAGTACGTTATTTACCAGAACCGCATGCTGAGTACGATTAAAAACAACTGGGTCTGGGTAGGGCCGCGCAGCAATATTAAAGTCATTGTACATTTTAATATCAGGGACACCGGCGAAATCGCCGGCCTTAAAGTTGTCCAGTCATCGGGGAACTCGTCATACGACGAATCGGTCCTTAGAGCAGTGCGAAAATCGAGCCCGCTGCCAGCTCTAACGGAAAGCATACGTAACGGCTTTGCAGAGGTGGAATTAGCTTTTCGGCCGGAGGATCTGGAGGCGTGAGTCGATGAAAGTTTTGTTGCTGGTCTTTTCACTTATGGTCGGCTTCGATATCGATTGCGCGTTGGCGCAGTTTAAAGGAGAGATCGTCGGCTCTGGCGGGCAAAAGTTTCCTATCGCCGTATCGCCATTGCGTAATCTCGGTAACGCCGGGGGGGATACCGGTCGATTCTCAACGGGAATTGCCGATTCTATCGTCCACGACCTTGAGTTGTCGGGTTGGTTTCGGGTTATCGATCGATCGAGCTATATAGAGAGCCCGCAGGCAAGCGGCATCACGCTCGGATCATTCGATTTCAAGGATTGGTCGACACTAGGCGCCGAGGGCTTGGTGAAAGGCGGATTTTCTCTGCGCGGCGACGAGATCGTTGTTGAGTTGAGACTTTTCGATGTTTACCAAGGCAAGGAACGTATTGCCAAACGCTATACCGGCGGTGCCGGCCAATTCCGCCGTATTGCCCACAAGTTCGTCGACGAGATCATCAACCAATTCACCGGTATTCCTGGAGTCTTCAATACTCAAATTGCGTATGTATCCAACAGCGGCGGGCGCTTCAAAGAGATCTATTATTCGCACCTCGACGGCAGTGAAAAGCGCCAGGTGACCGATAACCGGACGATCAATCTATCGCCATCTTGGGGGGCCAACGGCCGGTCAATTTTGTATTCCTCTTTTCAGGATCGCGGTCAAACTCTCTATCTTCGGGATCTCCCGAGCGGTAAGGATATTAGATTCAACCCGCCTGGTGCGGGTCGTTTTCTCAGTGGCAAGTTGTCTCCCGACGACCAATCGATCGTTGCCACCTACGAGACCGCCGGGAACAGCAATCTCCACTTGCTTGATCGGAGTGGCGCGATTATCCGGCGCTTAACCCAAGACCCTGGGATTGAAGTGTCACCGGCCTGGTCGCCAGACGGAAAACAGATCGTCTATGTGTCGGACCGCAGCGGTTCACCGCAGATTTTCGTTCTTGATCTGCAAAGCGGCAAAAGCCGGCGCGTGACCTACAGCGGGAGCTACAATACGTCGCCTGAATGGTCACCTAGGGGAGATCGGATTGTTTATACCGGTAGGGTCGGAAGTAAATTTGCCATCTTTACAATCCCCGTTGAGGGTGGCGAGCCGCGTAAATTAACTTCCGAGGCATTTGACAGCGAAGATCCAACCTGGTCGCCCGATGGCAGATTTATTGCCTTCTCGTCCAATCGGGCCGGCAAATATCACCTCTACGTAATGCAGGCGAGCGGCGAGAACCAACGCCGGCTGACAGGTTCTGGCGGCGACGACAGTAAGCCAAGCTGGTCGCCTCGTCTCGTCGATTGATTTCACAAATATACATTTTAACCTAACCATAGGAGGTTGCGATGAAGTTCCAATCTCGGACAGCGTACCTAGGATTGCTGATGATCGTCTCAGGGGCATTTGGCTGCGCACCAAGCGCGACGACAAAGCCTGCTTCATCATCATCTGGAAGCGGCTCCGCGTCGGCAAAGTCACCGGACAGTGCTCGGCCTGGTGATGGTCAGCGTGGCGGCACCAAAGAATCCGATCTAGCTTCGTCAAGCTTGAAATCACTCCAGGAAGGAAAGCCGCCGATCACGTCCGCATCGAGCCCGTTAAAAGATGCGTTTTTCGACTTCGATCGATACGATCTTAGCTCGGAGGCGCGCGCTATACTGCAGTCCAATGCTGAGTGGTTAAAAAGTAATGGGTCGACGAGAGTAGACATTGAAGGTCATTGTGACGAGCGCGGCACCAATGAGTATAATCTCGCGCTTGGTGCCAAGAGAGCTCAGGCGGCACGAGATTACCTGGTTTCGCTAGGAATAGCGGCGGATCGATTGTCCACGACCAGCTATGGAGAGGAGATTCCGGTGTGCCAGGAGCGTTCGGAGGATTGTTGGCGGCAGAATCGTCGTGCACGCTTCGTCATCGCTGAGCGCCGACCAACGACATAACGGAGAACCAGGAGGAACCCCATTGGTGGCTCATAAACTTACATTTTTATTAGTAGCTTTCGGGTTGGCTGTTACAGGTTGCGTAAACCCGCAGCAGGTGGATTTGCTCGAACGAGAACAGCGTCGTTTGCGCAGTGATATCGGCACAGTGCAAACCAATATCGACGCGGCGCGAGCGAGTTTGGCCGATGCCAGGGCGAATATGCAGCAGATGCAACGCGATATTAGCGAGATTCGTGAACGGATCGATGAGACTCGAGTGCAAGTTGGACGGCAAATCGGTCAAACCAGCCGGGATGGCGATCAACGGGTGAAAAATCTAGAGGGCCGATTGGTCAAATTGGAAGAGGACGCCAAGGCTCAAGCTGAGCTTTTAAGAATTCGCGAGAGTGAAATTCAAAAGTTAAAAGAGGCCGCGCAAACGCAACCATCGCAACCCCCTCCAGTGAGCGCGCCGGATGGTTATGCGGAAGCTGGGTTGGGGGAATCAGATGGAGCGCGGCGAGATTTCGAAAGCGCTTGGCGCTTATTCGAGCGTAAAGACTACCGGCTGGCGGCAAATCGCTTTAGAGAATTTCTGAAAAAATATCCGAAGAGCCGGATCGCTGCCAACGCGCAATACTGGATCGGTGAAAGCCATTTTGGACTGAAGGAATATGACAAGGCGATCGTCGAGTTTGACGAAGTTAGACGCCGTTATCCGCAGTCGGAGAAGGTGCCGGCGGCACTTCTGCGGCAGGGTTTCGCGTTTGCCGAGCTCGGCGAGAAGTTAAACGCGCGATTGGTGCTTCAAGATGTTGTCGAGAAATATCCGCAATCTCCAGAATCGCTCAGTGCCAAGCAGAAACTCAAATCGCTCGAGTCCTAGAAAACATTCCTCCTCAGGGTTTGTCCATTTCCCGGCTATTCCTGGGTGTTAGCGTCCGTGTGACTCCTTGAGTGGTTCGGTGCTATTGTGCCAGCATAATGCAGATAATTCGTCACATTGACGATCCCGCTCTTGCTCTCAATGACTCTAGCGTGACCCTGGGCAACTTCGATGGCATTCACGTAGGCCATCAGGCGCTCATCAGAAATGCCGTCGACGACGCCCGCCGTATGGGTCTACGTTCGGCAGTACTGACGTTCGAGCCTCACCCGCTGCGAGTTCTGGCACCCGAGCGGGCACCTAAAATGTTACTGGCTCATAAGGACAAGATGCAGTTGTTGCAACACCTTGGCGTCGAGTGCGTGGTCATCCAGCAATTCGACCGCTCATTTGCCGCAATCGACGCGGAAGGTTTCGTGCGTAAATACTTGAGCGAACGGCTGCGCGCCAAAAAAGTCTGGGTCGGAAAAGATTTGCGCTTCGGTAAGGGACGCGCGGGCGACATCGATAAGCTGCGAACCTGGGGTACGCAGCTAGGGTTCGATGTGGGTGTGGTCGACCCGGTTACCGTGTGCGATGAGCGTGTCAGTAGTTCACGAATTCGTGAACTGATCATTGCCGGACAAGTTGCGGCGGTACAGCCGATGCTGGCAAGGTACTATTTCGTTTCCGGCAAGGTGATTTCGGGCCAGCGTCGCGGGCGAGAACTCGGATTTCCCACGGCAAACATTGCCAGCCGGGCGGAGATCGTGCCGCGCGATGGTATCTACGCGACGCTATTTCATCTTGGTGATAATCTTCTACCTAGCGTCACTAGCATTGGCGTAAATCCAACATTCGGAGCCGGGGGTCCGCGCACAATCGAGAGTTATATTTTAAATTTCAATCGAGAGATCTATGGCGAGTCGGTGAAAGTATCTTTTCTGGCTCGGCTGCGTGACGAAAAGCATTTTGCGTCTGTGGAATTACTTATTGAGCAAATACGCCGAGACGTAGTGGACGCAGAGGCGTTACTCGCT
>DATLCH010000176.1:0-3812 GCA_035526465.1 Candidatus Limnocylindrales bacterium
TGCTGAACGCCTACTTCGCCGGGCGCTGCGACGTCTACACCACCGACGTCTCAGGTCTGATAGCTGCGCGCGCTTCCCGGGCAGCTGTCGCGGGCAACCATGTCATCTTACCGGAGATTATTTCCAAAGAGCCTTTCGGCCCGGCCGTGCGCCACGGCGACGATCATTGGTTCGACATTGTCCGTTGGACTCTATTCGCAATGATCGAAGCCGAAGAGTTAGGAATCACCTCGAAGAATGTCGACCAGCAGGCGCAAAACGCCAACCCGGTGATGCAAAGATTCCTCGGCGCCAAAGGCGATTTCGGCAAAATGCTCAAGCTCGACAACCGCTGGGCTTTCAATGTCATCAAACAGGTCGGCAACTACGGCGAAACCTTCGAGCGCCATCTAACCCCATTGGGCGTCGATCGCGGCATCAACAACTTATGGAATAAAGGCGGGCTCATGTACGCGCCGCCACTGCGCTGAGCGCAGCGAACTCGACTCATCAAAAGCGGCAAATCCCGATGGCTCGGCGACTCGACCCCCGTCAGCGTGCCGGACTTTGTCAGATTTTGCTGCTGGTCGCCCTGTGCATGGCGGGTTGGTATTTCCTCACCAACGCCGTTGACAACTTGCTGTCGCGCCGTATCGCCAGCGGATTCGGCTTTCTCTGGCGCGAGGCGGGCTTCGAGATTGGTGAGAGCACGCTACTATCGGCGAGCGCCGCCGACAGTTATTTGAAAGCCCTGACCGTTGGTCTACTCAACACTTTCCGAGTGGCCCTGCTCGCTAGCACATTCGCGACGCTGATCGGCGGAACTCTTGGACTGGCCCGCCTATCGCCCAACTGGTTGTTGGCCAAAATCGCCGCCGGCTACGTCGAACTGCTGCGAAATATTCCCTTAGTCGTTCAATTGTTCTTCTGGTACGCGGTGATCACGGAAAGCCTTCCGGCGCCAGCAGAAGCACTAAACCCGGTTCCGGGGTTCTATCTCAGCAACCGAGGTCTCGCGGTGCCGACTATCGTCACACTGCTGCCGTTGCAAATCGAACATCCAACGCTCAATGCGTTTAATTTTTCCGGCGGTGTCGTGTTGTCGCCCGAATTCACCGCGCTCTTCCTCGGCTTGGCTCTTTATACAGCGGCATTCATTGGCGAGATTGTCCGCGCCGGCATCCTTGCTGTCGATCGCGGCCAATACGAGGCGGCACAAGCGCAAGGATTGAGCCAGGGGCAAATCATGCGCTTGATTATTTTACCTCAGGCCCTGCGCCTGATCGTGCCACCGCTTACCAGCCAATACTTGAACTGCATCAAGAATAGTTCATTGGCCGTCGCCATCGGCTATCCCGATCTAGTTTCCATCGCCAACACGGTGATCAACCAAACCGGCCAGGCCATCGAAGGCGTTGCCATCATCATGCTGGTCTATCTGACCATCAGCCTGACGATCTCTGCTGCGATGAATTTCTACAACCGGCGTATCGCTCTGCGCGGTGCCAGAACATGATTACACGCCCGAGGGTAACTATTGCGCATCCCGCAGCGCTGTTGCATTGGACACGCATCCGGCTGTTTGCCACCTGGCGCAGCAGCTGCGTTACGCTTGCCATCGTCTATCTCGCTGCCAAGTTGCTACCGCCGCTCTTCGACTGGGCGTTGCTCCGCGCCGTATGGTCACCGACCCATGCCGCGCTGTGTCGCGATACCCGCATCGCTGGCGCCTGTTGGGCGTTCGTCGCCGATAACTATCGGTTTATTTTGTTTGGGACTTTCCCTGCCGAAGAGCAATGGCGTCCAGCCTTGGTGATCGTCAGTCTGCTCGCGCTCTACGCGTTGAGCGGCTTTCACCTGCTGCGCCGGCCAACCCTTCTCAGGCTCTGGTTCGGCGAACTTCTTGTGATTGCCATGCTCATGTGGGGCGGGGTTTTCGGCCTAACTTACGTCGAGAACGAACGCTGGGGTGGACTGACCCTGACACTTTTACTCAGTACTTTCGGCATCGCTTTGGCGTTTCCCCTGGCGATCACATTAGCTTTGGGACGGCGCTCAGGAATGCCGCTGATTCGTTGGTTGTCGATTGGCTATATTGAACTCATCCGTGGTGTGCCGCTGATCTCGGTGCTGTTTATGGCGTCGGTTATGCTGCCATTGTTTTTGCCTTCGGGAGTTTCCATCGACAAACTCTTGCGGGCGCAGGTGGCGATGATCCTGTTCGCCGCGGCGTATCTCGCCGAAGTGATTCGCGGCGGCCTGCAAGCAATCCCAGCGCAGCAAGAAGAGGCCGCCCTCGCGACCGGCTTAGGGTACTGGGACCGTGTCCGTTACGTCATGCTGCCGCAGGCCTTACGAATCGCCATTCCGCCGTTGGTCAATACCTTTATCGGCTTTTTCAAGGACACTTCATTGGTCGTCATCATCGGCCTGTTCGACTTTCTTACCTCGATCAAGGTCTCTCTCACCGAACCGACCTGGAGCGGTTTCGGCGTCGAGGCTTATCTGTTTGCCGCCCTTGGCTATTTCGCATTTTGTTATCCGATGTCGCGCTATAGCCAAAGGCTCGAGCGCCAAACCGGCTATGGCACGAGCTTGCGCGCGCTCCGAGACAATTAGTTACCGGTTTGGGCCGGGCAAGCGGCCTATGGTAGAATTTATCAGCGACGATGAGAAAATTGCTAGTCTGCCAACACGTGCCGCACGAGATCCTCGGCACCCTCAACCCCATGCTCAAGCGCGCCGGCTTTCGTATCCGCTATGTAAATTTTGGCCGCCATCCCGACGCCGAACCGACCTTGGACGGATACGACGGCTTGGTGGTATTAGGCGGTCCGATGTCCGCGTATGACGACCCTCGGCTGCCCCACTTGACGGTCGAGATGAAACTGATCGAAAGCGCCATGCAACGAAACCTGCCGGTCTTGGGCATCTGTCTCGGCGCGCAATTGATCGCCCGCACTCTCGGGGCGCGTGTCTATGCCAACCACATCAAAGAGATCGGTTGGTATTCTGTCGCGCCGTCGGACCAGGCTGAACAAGACCCGCTGTTCAGCGGGTTCGGCAAATCCGAAACGCTCTTTCAATGGCACGGCGACACCTTCGACATCGCTAACGGAGCGATCCATTTGGCTTGGTCGCGACACTGCACAAATCAAGCATTTCGCTACGGCAACAATGTTTATGCTTTTCAATTCCATCTCGAAGTCGACGAACCGATGATTCTGCGCTGGCTGAAGGTGCCGGAGAATCGCAAAGAGATCGCCAGCCTGCATGGTGACATCGACCCGGACCAGATTCACCTTCAAACCGGCCGCCACATAGACCGCCTGCATGAGCTGAGCGACCGAGTGTTCGGCGAGTTCATCGAGCTGTTCGGTCTCGACAAAGACCGCCGCCGGCTGGTCTCGCGATAGACCGCCCGTTTCTACCACAACCGAACGTAAGTGAACTTAGGAACAGAACGGTTAAACAGCTTTGAACGAATGAGCGGGAATACTAATGGGCGGGATCGAAAGCTACAGAAGAAATTTTCCGCGCGGGTTTACTTCACTGCTCAGCGCGTCATGGCTCGGGTCGGTGCCTGCGAACTGCCACGAGTCTTGTTTTTTGCTTTCGCGAGGTTATTGTCGCGACAAAACAACCGAGCGAGATGACCGCAGCAAGCACCGTTCTTTCGAAAATGTTATACAGCATGGCAGTGTCATTAGTGATGCGGAGCAACACTGATGCCATCAGTCGATTTGAGAAATAACCGAGAGTTATGCAGCGCCTCACCAAGCGACAGGTGACAGGCGCGGCAGGACTGTCATGGATGGGTGGCGCCTATGGCA
>DATLCH010000232.1:0-2801 GCA_035526465.1 Candidatus Limnocylindrales bacterium
TCAAGACCTGCTCGAGCAGCTGAAAAAGAGCAAATAGACATTCGTCCAATAGGACGATCAAGAAACTTACGCGTCGTTATGGCGAGGTTACCTCTCGATACGGAAACTGTTGAGCGGTCTTCTCGTTCTTTTGGTTTTACCGAGTAGGCGAAACGTAACAATTGCCGCCAGCGGCACCAGCACCACCACCAATGCCAATAGAATCAAGTCATCAATCATGTCGCACCTCTCCTCGCGCTGAATAACAGCAACTAAAAGGCCATACACCGGATTATTAAATTTCAATTAGTTAAAGAAATTGCTGACAACCAAGCTGCTGTCAAAAGTAGACAAATATGACAAGGCTGTCAAATGGAATGACGATCGTGCGCCGACATGCGAAACAATGCGCCGCCTATGAATTCTTCAGCAGCGTAAACATACGGAGTAAAAATTTATTCATCGGGACCCGGCCGCACGATCGACCTGCGGCCCTTCTTCTCCGACTGGTGGCGCTTGTCATCGAGCATGCGCATTTTGGCGCGGTGCGAACGCTTGCGTTTTTGCCGGCGAATCTTCGCGATACGTTGCGCTTCGGCACTGGCGGCGCCGCGCTGCTGTAAATCTATTTTATCGAGCAAGAGTCGACGCGCTAAAAAGCGATTGAGCGCTTGGGAACGCTCCTGTTGGCATTTAACCCGGATCCCTGTCGGTCGGTGATGGAGTACGACGCAGGATGCAACTTTGTTGACATTCTGGCCGCCGGCGCCCGAAGACCGGACAAACTGCTCATCGATATCGGCTTCGCGCACGCCAAGAGAGATCATGCGCTCAGCCAGCTGCTTTTCTTTTTCGGCCGATATTAATGTCGCCACGGTTACACAAATTCGGAAAGTTATAACCCGTAAAGCGCTTTGGGATTATCGAAGAGAATTTTGCGTTTGGCCTGTGAGCTCAGTTCCGTCAATGCCTGGAACCGTTTAATAGCATTGAGTTCACTGGAAGTATCCCCATGGCCATAGTCGGTGCCGATGACCAAATTCCCTTCTCCCGCGTAGGACAAAATGTACGTGAAATCATCATCGCTCTGGGTCGACACATAGATATGGTAGTCGCGGAAACAATCGCGCGAAATCGGCCGCGCACTGCCCAGGGACCGTCGGATCGCCTCATGAATCACCCAGGGAACCCATTGGCTCGACACTTCGATAAAGCCCCAACGGAGTTTCGGAAAGACTTGAGGGATTTCACTCATGATCAATGCATAGCAGGAGGTTACCGTCGGCACGCGGAACGTCGAAAAACCGCCGCCGGGTTCGTTGGTCATAATCCTAAAGAGTTCCGGGTTGCCGTTAGCCAAATGCACCGTCACTGGAATATCAAGGCGCTGCGCCTCCTCGTATATCGGATAGTAAAACGGATCGGTCATGATCCGGTCGCGTTCGAAGGGTCGCATGCACACGCCCACTGCGCCGTGTTCTTTGGCGAAGCGAATTTGCGCCACCGCCTCGTGGGGCGATAACGCCGGCACCACGCAGGTCCAACGTAAACGGTCTTCGCCCATCTTCCAAACGTCAGCCAACCAGCGGTTCCACGCCCAGCTGAGAGCGATTTCGACGTCGGCCCGGCTGGTGAGCGGCGTGATCCACAGGGAGTTGAACAACACTTGAACGTCGATTCCAAGCTCGTCCATATGCTTAAGCCGCTGCTTGACATTGGACAGCTCACGGGCCGCCACCGGCGTTGCCACTTCACGGCCGAAGCGTTTGAGATGCGCTTGTGATTCTTGTTCATCCGGGGAAGGAAATTTGCTGCCAAGATTCTCACCGTCGAGCACCCAAATCTGCCGTTTGGGATTTTCCGGCGACGTCATTAATGTTGGACGAAACTTCTTTTCGGCGCCCTCGAGGTAATCCCAAACCCGTTCAGTCTCGACCACATGGGCATCGGCATCGATTACGGCGGTTTGCTCGTTCATCTTCCCAGCTCCTGACGCAAATTAACTATCCGACCTGCAATCGTCTGTCCACCGCGGGCCAAAGTAAAATTTCTCAACCCCGTCGTAATCACAGGACATACCGGTTATAACCGTTAAGCTCAGCTGACAGCGCTTATTACTGAAGTTGTCAGCGCCAAGCCTAACCCAACCATGAACGAGTTCGCCAACCTGCGCCAACAAATGGGCGGCATTCTGACGGCATTGGCAGTTGGCATTCCGGCTGGCTTTCTATTCGCCTGGATGCACACACCGATACCATGGATGCTCGGTCCAATGATTGCGGTGGCGAGCCTGAATCTCATCGGCGTGACAATGCATTCGCCGCCCTATGCGCGCCAGTTGGGTCAGGTGATCTTGGGCTCGGCGGTGTCGCTTTATTTTACGCCGCCAGTGGTGGCTGCTCTCGGCGGCAATCTGCCCGCCATATTGGCGGCCACCGTGGCGGTGTTTATCGTCGGCATCTTCGGCGCGCTGACTTTAAGCAAAGCTTCCGGTGTCGATTGGAAGTCGACATTTTTTGCATCAATTCCAGGCGGTGCCATGGCCATGGCCGTGCTCGCCGATCGCTATGGCGCGCAAATGTCGCCGGTGGCGGTGGCGCACAGTCTGCGCGTCTCGGTCGTCGTTATCATCATTCCGCTGGTGTTGACCTACGGTGGAATCCCATTGGAAGCGGCGGCCTATAAGCCCAACCTACCGTTGGTTCCGGCGATCTTGGCGATTTGGCTAACGGTCAGCTATTTTCTCGGCGAGCTTTCGGAGCGCTGGCATTTTCATAACGGTTGCCTGCTTGTGCCGATTTTTTTTGGTGCTGCCCTGACGA
>DATLCH010000286.1:0-11604 GCA_035526465.1 Candidatus Limnocylindrales bacterium
GGCTCTGTATCTGCCGGTGATTAAAAAAGCCATTCGCTCAATCAGTTATCAGGCGGCCAAAACGACGGCACAGATGGTTCTCGCGATGGATACCGTCGGTGAGATCAAACGCTATCTCTTTGAACAAATTCGCGAATTGGAAATGGTCGAACTGCTAGAAATGTATCGCTAGGCCGAAGAACCTCCCTAGCGGTTCCAGCCCTTTCAAATTTCAAAGGGCATTGATTTAGCCCGGGCAAACCGCTATAAATAATTCGAACGATCGTTCGAACTCACGGCTAAATTGAAAGGGAACCTCCCATGATCAAAATCTCAACTTTCGATGACTGGATCGACTATTTCCATCAGTGGCAGACAGACATCGGCTACGATGCGGCACTGCTGGGTGATTATAAATTCGAAACCAAACTGGGCGAACTTCATTCCCCGGAGATCGAGTTCGGTGATTTCAAAGGTCAGCCGAAGTGGCAGCGAATCGGACAAATCCCTAATCAATCGATCCGCGATGCCTTGATGAACCTGATCGTCTACCAGGGCGATACCGAATTCGCTTCGGTCGAGCAGCAAAAAAATCTACTCGACACCGCCCCCACCGAGTACGATCGCAAAGCGCTCACCCGAGTCAATAGCGAAGAAATGCGCCATGGCTGGCAGATGTGCTATCTGCTGGTGAATTACTTTGGCGATTCCGGCAAGCTCGAAGCGCGCAAATTGCTCGAGCGGCGCGCTTTCCGCGGTGACCGCTTGCTCGGCTCGTTCAATGCCCCGGTCAACAACTGGCTCGACTTCTTCACCTACACGGAGTTCGTCGATCGCGACGGCAAGTATCAGTTAACCATGTTGAGCCACTCGTCCTTTGCGCCGCTCGCCGAAAGCGTGACGGCAATGCTCAAGGAGGAGCATTTCCATATGTTCACTGGGCATACCGGTCTGACGCGGGTGCTGAGAGCCAAAAAAATTCCCGTGCCGATCGTTCAGAAATATTTCAATAAATGGCTTTCCACCGCCTACGATCTTTTCGGCACGGATCATTCATCGTCAGCACACTGGGCTTACACATGGGGAATCAAAGGCCGCTACGACGAACATGCCGCAACGGTGCCGGCGGAAAAAGACAAGCTCAACGATATTGCCCGCGAACATTACATGAAGGAGTCGCAGCAGTTGATCGACCAACTCAATCAACTGGTGCCGGAGGGCGAAGCAAAATTGCGCGCGCCCGACCTAAAATTTAATCGCTCCATCGGTGAGCATGTCGGCAAGACCTATAGCGTCACGGGCGAGTTGCTCGGGACCGAGGAATATCACAAGCATCTCTATAACACGCTGCCGAACGCCGAAGACGAGAAAATCCTCGCTGAGATAATCACCGGCAAAGACTGGGTCTCGCAAATGCAACTTAACTGAGTTTCAGTTTCTGCTGTTGCATATCGAACCGAGCATTAGTAATTAGGACCGAAGGAGTTGCCCGTGAGTCAAAGCTGTCTCGTTTGTCAGAATATCGACTGCAAGTCACGAGGGTCGGATCAGTTGGCGGCGGAGTTGCAACAAAAAATTGCCGCCAAAGGCCTAACCGATATCGAGGTCAAACCGTACATGTGCTTTGGGGCCTGTCAGGAAGGCCCCAACGTGGTCATCTACCCTGAAAAGAACTGGTACGCTCACGTCAAAAGCGAAGACGTCGACGACATTGTCGCGCACCTCGCCGGCGGTCCCCATGTGCAGCGCCTGGATACGATCGATTCGTCCCTGAAGGAATTGATCTACCAGTTACTCGACACAGGAGTATTCTAGACCAATGGAAGGCATCCTTTTTCCTAAGGGCGTGATAGAAGGCCGCGAAGGATTGACAGAGTATCAGGCACGCGGCGGCTATGAAGCATTGGCCAATGCGCTCAAGGGAACTCCCGAGGATGTAATTCAGATTGTTTCTGACGCTGGCTTGCGCGGCCACGGCGGCGCCGGATTTCCCACTGGGAAAAAATGGCAGTTTACCCGCGAAGCGCCCGAGCAGCCGCATTATCTGGTGCTGAATGGCGGCGAAGACGAACCGGGGAGCCGAAAAGACCGGGTGCTGCTGGAAAACCTGCCACACCTCGTGATCGAAGGTACGGTGCTCGGCGCTTACGCCATCGCGGCAAGCAAAGCCTACCTTTACATAAACGCCAAATACGAAACTGCGATTAAGAGCATTACTGACGCTTTGACCGAAGCCAAAGCGGCTGCCTATTGGGGCGACAATATTCTTGGCAGCAGTTACAACCTCGATATTGAGATCATCGCCGCGCCGCATAACTACGTCGCTGGGGAAGATACCGCGGTACTAGAAGTAATTGAAGGCAAGAAACCGCTGCCGCGGCAAAAACCGCCTTTCCCCGTCACCGTCGGCCTTTTCGGCAAACCAACTTCGGTGAACAATGTCGAGACTCTGGCTAACGTGCCGCGCATTCTCTTGAAAGGCGCCGATTGGTATCGCAGCTTCGGCACAAAAGAATGTCCCGGCACTATGTTGTTTTCGCTTAATGAAACCGAGGACGTCAACCGGCCCGGCATCTACGAGCTGCCGTTCGGCACTCCGCTGCGCTATCTTATCGAAGAATGCGGCGGCGGTCTCAAGAACGGCAAAACCATCAAAGCAATCATGCCGGGCTCGCCGTCCTCTGCATACCTGCGCGCCGACAAGATCGACACGCCGTTGGAACCGAACGCCATGCGTGAAGCCGGTTCTATGCTCGGCTGCGGTGTCGTGCATATAGTCCGCGAGGGCGATTCCATCGTCGATGAGTTGGTGCGCATTACCGGCTTCTTCGCCGCCGAATCGTGCGGCCAATGCGCCGCTTGTCGCATGGAGACCAACACGCTGTCGATGCTGATGAAAAAAATTCAACAGGGTCAGGGTAACCTGGCGCTCCTCGAACAGTTCGGCAAAGTGCTGGCATTTAACAAAGGCAAGGGGTTTTGCAACTTGATTGCCATGCCTGGACCGCCGATTGAAAGTGCGCTCAAGCTATTTCCCGCCGACTTCGAAGCGCTGCTGCCAACCACCTGATCGATACAACCGGTTTATCGAATTCAAAGGATGCCAAGCGGCATCCTTTTTTTTGCGCCAAACTTCTCCGCAATCGTTTGACCGTGTCGTTGACGCCTTGATAGTATCCCGCACGAGTCAAGTCAGGAAACCAAGCATGCCCAAAATGACTAACTTTGCGCTCTCGTTTCTGTTCGGTTTTTTATTCGCAACGCCGGTTAGTGCCAATAATCATCAGCCACTCATCGACGGCGCCAAGAAAGAAGGCTCTCTCGTTCTCTACACATCGATGACGGTGGACCAGGCACAAAAGCTCAACGATGCATTCCGCGCCAAATATCCCTTCCTGCAAGTTCAAATGTTTCGTGCCGTCGGCGAACGCCTGCTGACCAAGATCATGACCGAGACCCAAGCCGGTCGGTTCGACTTTGACGTTGTCCAGTCGGCTGAAACCCAAGCGTATTTTTTGAAGAAACGTAACCTATTGGCAAAATATCTTTCACCCGAAACCAAACAGGTGCAAAAAGGCTTCTTTGACGCAGACGGATTTTGGGCGGCGATCTACATGATGCCGAATGTCATCGCTTACAATACCCGCATGGTGAAGCGCAGTGAGGTGCCGCTTACCGACGATGACCTGCTCAATCCAAAATGGCGCGGCAAAATCGGCATGGACGGCACCAAACCGGAATGGTTTTCGTGGAAATTGAAACGACTCGGCCAGGAAAAGGGTCTGAGTTACATGAAGCGGCTCGGCGCTCAGGATTTTCGCCTCTATTCTGGGCTGACGATCATCACCGGGCTACTCGCCGCCGGCGAGTTTCCACTGGTGCTCAACACCTACGTTCACAACGCCGAAGACGCAAAGCGCAAAGGCGCGCCGGTCGACTGGGTGGCGCAAGACCCGGTCTTCACCAAGTTTCAGCCCATCGGCGTGGGAGCCAAAGCGCCCCACCCCAACGCCGCCAAGTTGTTCGTCGATTTCATGCTGTCCGAAGAAGGACAAAGAATCATTGCCTCGTTCGGCCGAGTGCCGACGCGTCGGGCAGTAGCGACCAACGTGCAGGGATTGGACAAACTCAATTTTGTCATTGACGAGTTCAGTGCCGGCGACGATTTCAACAAGAGCTATGAACAGTTTCGCAACGTTTTCGGCGCGCCAAAACTATAAAGGAAATATCATGAGACTCGCCCCGATCAAGTGGCCCAACAATGCCAAAATCGCCGTCAGCTTCTTCGTAGCCTTCGAAGCTTTTGAGAAATCCTCGCAGTACCGGCGCAGCGAGGGTAAGCCGGACTACGCTTCACTCGCCTACGGTGAATACGGTGGCAAGGCTGGCATCTGGCGCATCATGGACGTTTTCGCTCGCAACGGCGTTAAAGGTACCATCGATACCAACGGACGCATCGCCGAAGACTTCCCCGACGCATTGCAAGAACTCCATGGCGCCGGCCATGAAATTGTCGGTCATGGCTGGGCCAATGATTTGGCGCTTTCGGATGTCGAAAATGCCGCCAGCGAAAGAGCCTTGATCAAGCGCACACTTGACGCTCTTGCGTCGGTGACCGGTAAACGGCCAGTCGGTTGGGTGAGTCCCGGCCATCGCATCAATGATTACACCTTTGGAAATTTTGTCGACGAAGGTATTTTTTGGACCGGAGATTTACCCGGCCCCGACATTCCGCAGCATCGGATCGTCAATGGCAAGCCGCTGATCGTCATGCCACGGCTCGATTACGCAAACGATCTCTCCAGCATCTTCACGCCCAAAAACCCGCCACGAGTTTATTTCGATAGTTTCAAAGCTGCCTTCGATTGTCTGTACGCCGAGGGCCAGGCCGGCGCGCCGAAATTGATCGACTGTCTGGTTCATGCGCACATCGGCGGGCGGCCGCATCTGATCGGGGTATGGGAAGAATGTATTCGCTACGCCAAGGGATTTCCCGATGTTTGGTTCGCTACAAAAGGCGAGATCGCCAAATATTACCTCGATACTTATGCCGCCAAATCCTAACCGGAGAAACGACCATGGCGCGCGCGATTGAAAACTACTTAGCTGGATTGAAATCTGATCAGCTGTTACTGCAGTTCACCTGGGACGAATGGTTGGCCATTATTCCACCTTACCCTGACAGAGAGTTTACCAGTGCCGATGTCACCGTTCGTTATCAGCGTAACGGGTACGACTGGGACATGCACGGCACGTTGTACACGCCGGCGCAAGAAACCGACCCGCGACGCGCCTTGGTGTTTTTTCACGGCGGCGCGGGCAGTGAAAAGATCATGGACTTGACGCCGGACGGGCGGCCGGGTTTGGCACGAGTTGCCGCTGCCCAGGGATTCAAAGTCCTCGCGCTCACCTATCCAGGTCATTACCCGCCAGGAGGCGTGTGGAAAATTCCCATTCCCGAACGCATGCCGATCTACCTCTTGGATCGGCAGCTGAATCAGGAAGAAATTGCTGACCGCAACTTGAAATGCACCTTCAATGTCATACTCCAGGGAGCCGGGGCTCTGACGGACCAACACTTGGCCGGACGTGAAATCATCGGCTTCGGCCATTCTACCGGCGGTCCCATGGCCGCGCACCTTACGCGTTTCAGCAAGAAGACCAAAGTCATCGGCCTGGTTGGATTTGGCAGCGGCGGCCCCGATGGTTGGCGCAAAGAGTGGCGCGATCAGACTGGCGCGGAGAAATATCGGGAGATTCCACTGGATCATGTGTCGCGGCGCTCTCCCGACTCGTTCAAAAATTCGGGCTACGTCGATCCGGAGGATTTAACCCCATGGGGCGGCGCAGACGACTATATCCGTTTGGTCAGCCCACTGCGTTCGCAAATGAAAACCAGCTTGTGCGACAACCAGCACAATGCAGCCATTGGAATATTGGAGGAATACCCCAAGCGCACCGGATTGCCGCGCGAAGAATACTTCGACCACTTACAGGAGCCGGATGCGAATTGGCTGCGATCGATTCGCGTCCTGCTGGTCGCCGGTGAAAACGACAAGGGCCACTGGGTCAACGGCGGCGCACCCTTGGAAAACAAACGCGAGATGTTCATGGGGCGGAAGTATGCCGCAACCACACGCGGCGCCCATGTGGTCTTCGTTCCACGCTATGGCCATGTTGGTTATTCCGAGCTTTACAACGAAAAAATCGCCTACCTTTGGTTATGGGCCTACCAGTCGGGATACTTCGACAATTAAAGTGGCGCAAAAGAGGAGCCGATCATGCTGACACGAGTAATGCTTTGTTTTCTCCTATCAAATCTTGTTCCAGTGGAACTCACCTTTGGCGCACAAGCCAAACCGATGTCACCGGCGGAGCTGGCGCTTTACCAAGGCAAGGATCGCGAGCAACTCATCGTCGACGGTGCCAAAAAAGAAGGCCAGATGACCTTCTACACTTCCAACACCTGGATGGCCGGGCATGTCTCACAAGAATTCGGCAAAAAATATCCGTTCATCAAGCCCAATATCTATCGCAGCGACTCCAAGGAATTGATCAAGCGGCTGACTGAAGAAGCCGGCGCGGGACGCCAGCTTGCCGATGTGGCTGAGACCGGTCCCGAATACATGGCGCTCATGCACAGCACGGGTATGATTCAGGAAGTCCTGTTACCCGAACTGACGCGCTACGACGAGGAGGCGAAAGTCAAAGGCAAGAAGGGCGTTCTCTATTGGATTAGCCGCGAACTCTACATCAGCGTCGGCTACAACACCAAACTCGTTGCTCCGGGGGATGTGCCAAAATCAATGAAAGATTTGCTCGACCCCAAATGGAAAGGCAAAATGACAATCGCCGGCACGACGACCGGGACGCAATGGATCGGCGCCATCATCGAAACTTTCGGGATGGAGTTTCTCGAAAAGCTGGCGGCGCAGAACATCAACGTGCAGAATATTTCCGGTGCGGCCCTCGCCGAGCTCGTTGTTTCGGGCGAAGTACCATTGTCACCGACAATATTCAATTCCAACATCAGCACCGCCAAACAGAGGGGCGCGCCAGTCGAATGGAAACCCATAGATCCGGTGATCGGCACCACGGGCATGTCAGGGCTAGTCGCCAAAGCACCGCACGTTCATGCCGGTCTGCTGTTTTTGGATTTCCTTCATTCGAAAGAAGGACAACAGGCCGTCATCAAAGGCGGTCTTAGCTCGGCGCGCAACGACATTGACGACGCCGACATGAAATTCAAAAAACTCTACATCGAAAGCAAGTACCCTCCCGACGTGATTGAAAAAAAGTTTGGCGAATGGGACGGATTGAAACGCAAGCTATTCATCAGCAAACGCTAGCGAGCGCATGAGCCCGTCGGCGCATTTCGGCAGATTACTGGCCGTCGCGCTATTCTGCTATTCAACGGCGGCAGGAAACGAAGCGCAAGCCGCTGAGAAATCCACAAAGTCCGCGGTCAAAATTCGCATCAGCCAGTCGGCAGTCGGCGCGCGTTCGACAATTCTCTGGAGCGCCCAAGAGCTCGGTCTGTTCGCCAAGCATGGCATTGACGCCGAGGTCGTCTATTTGCGCAGTAGTCCAATCCAGATGACCGCCCTCAGCACCGGCGAAGTTCAGTTCGCCGCCAGCGGCGGTTCGCCGGTACTCGGCGCTGCCGCCGCCGGTCAGGACATAAAAATAGTTGCCAGTCCGAGTAATCGCTTGTCCTACGACCTAGTGGTTCGGCCGGAAATAAAAGAAGCCAAGGATTTGCGCGGCAAGCGCTTCGGCATCACCAGCATCGGCGGCACCGTCTGGATGGCGGCCTATCTCGCCCTGGAGCATCTCGGACTGGATGCCAATCGCGATCAGATTCGCATCAACGCCATCGGCAACCAGACGATTCTCGCCCAAGCGGTGGAATCGGCGCAGATTGATGCTACGTTGCTCGATCCGTTTCTCAGCCGGCAGACGAAAGCCAAAGGGCTGCCCGTGCTGATCGAATTGCAGCGGGCACAGATTCCCTTCACCAACACTGCCTGGGCCGTCAGCGGCAGCTTTCTCAGAGAACGCGCGGACGCGGTTGAAGCGGTGCTCAAAGCTATGTTCGAGGCCCAAGCCTTTATCACCGCCCCGGCGAACCGCAACGCCGTGCTGCAGATCATGGCGCGCCACATGAAGCTTAACGACGCAGTGCTTTTGCAAGACGGTTATCAGGATCTGCTCGTTGGCTTGGAGCGTAAACCCTATGCCGCGTTGGACGGCTTACGCAACATTCAACGGATCATGTCGACGATCAATGCCAACGCCAGTCGAGCCAAGGTTGAAGAGATTATCGACAATAGAATCGTCCGCAAACTCGACGAATCCGGCTTCATCAATGGACTTTACGCCAAACGCTAGCTGACCACCCTAACCGACAGTCGACACCGCATCCAAGGAGACCCCATGTTACCAACCGTACTCATCACCGGCGCAAACGGCTTTATCGGCACTCACTTTACCAAATTGATGGAATCGGCCGGTCATAAAGTCATTCCCATCGACGTTGTTGCGCGCGCACCGGATCTGTCTCTACTCGGCGTCAAAGCGACCAGCCACCTGATGAACGTCACCGACGGCGCCGCCTTCCGTGCCCTCTGTGAAAAGGAACGACCAACCCATCTGTTTCACGCCGCCCACCCGCCGCGCGACGAGACTCCCACCGTGCTCGATTATTGTTACCGGGCCATGACGAATATTCTTGAAGCAGCAAGGGACTTAAAAATGCAGCGAGTCGTTTACTCGAGTTCGGCATCGATTTATGGACAACTCCAAAAAGGAGCAGGCGGCCTAGTCAAGGAGGACGACGCGATAACCATTTATCCGACCTATTTTTACCGTGCCGCGAAAACCGTATCCGAGTGGATGGGCAATTTTTACAAAGAAAAACATAACGTCGACTTCGTCGCGCTGAGATACTCTTCGGTTTATGGACCAGGCCTTTACCGCAGCATCCCGCTGGAATTGAAGAAGGGAATTCTCGGACAGCCGTGCCGGCCGTTTCTCACCCGTCCGCTTGATGACTTGATCTATGTCGACGACGTCGTCGACGCCATTAGCCGAGCTCTTTTCGCCCAAGGTCCGCTTAGTAAAGCTTACAATGTCGGCCTCGACAAAGCTTACGTGAGCGACGATCTAAAGCGCGCCATCGAAAAAGCCCTGCCGAATCTTGATTTTGAAATCGGCAAACATCCTAACGCTGCCGAAGTCGCGCCGCACCGGCTGCGCAGCCCGCTAGACATATCATTGGCGCGAAAAGAGCTGGGCTGGCAACCGAAAATTTATCTCGAAGACGGCATCGCCAGATTAGCGGCCTGGCTAAAAACGCACAAAGCAGATTTAAGCTTGTGAAAGAATCTTCGCCTGAAGCGCGAAGGCGTGTTCCAAGGGCGGTCTATGGTCGCCACGGGAAGATATTGGCTCCATCGATCAGAAATTCAAGAAAAACTATTTGGACGACAAATATTCTTCCGATGAGATGGAAGTAAAACTCGGCCAGTGGGAAAACTTATTGCGCCAGCTGTTTCTGCGCAGACGCTGAATAAGTCCGCCAACCGATCGACGAGCGATGCCGAGCGATTTGATTAATCGGGTTCAAGATTCATCGACGTATTGACAAGGCTAAGATGGATTCATAGCATCGGGACCTATTCTGAAACAGAGCACAATCATGTCGAGAAAATTCGCTTTCGCGCTCATCGCTGTTTTGATCTCAACCCAGGGCTTCGCCGCCAACGCACCCTCGAGCGTCGCGCAAATCGCCCTCTATCAGGGTGGGGATCGGGAAAAAATTCTTATCGAAGGCGCCAGACGCGAAGGTCAGGTCACCTTCTATAACTCGCACACCTGGTTTCGTACTTTCGTTAAAGACTTCGAAAAGAAGTATCCGTTTATCAAAGTCGCCGAATGGCGCAATGACTCGAAAAATATTTTACGGCGCGTGACCGATGAGACGAAGTCCGGCCGGGGCCTAGCCGATGTCATTGAAACAACGCCCGAGGCGATGGGCATACTCAAACGCGACGGTATGCTGCAAGAGTATTTTTCGCCTGAAGCCCGATTTTTTCCTGACGATGTGAAATCCAAAGGCAAAAACGGCTTCTACTATGTCGGCGACCGCGAGACCTATATTGGCCTGGGATTCAACACCAATTCGATACCTCAAACCGAAGCACCCAAATCTTTGCGCGACCTCCTCAATCCGAAATGGAAAGGGAAAATGTCCATCGTGACCAGCTCGACGGGCACACGTTGGATCGGCAATGCTCTCGACGCGATGGGGCGCGAGTTCGTCGACAAGCTTGCTGAGCAGGAGGTGCGCTTACAGGATTTGTCCGGCGCGGCATTGTCCGGTTTAGTCGTCACCGGTGAAGTGCCGTTGTCGCCGACCATTTTCGATGCCAATGTCAGCGTGCATAAGCAAAATAATGCGCCCATCGATTGGCGTCCATTGGAGCCGGTCGTCACCAACGTTGGCTATTCGGGCATTTCGGTAAAAGCTCCCAATCCGCACGCCGCCATGCTGCTTCTAGACTTCATCCATTCCAAAGAAGGCCAGCAGCTGATCACGAAGGGCGGCCTGTGGTCGCCGCGCGATGATATCGGCACGGTGGAGCAACGCTTTAAAAAGAGTTATCTCGATGAAAAATATTCCATCGAGGAATTGGAAGTTAAATACGGCCAGTGGGAACAATTGATCCGCCGGCTGTTCGGACAAAGAAAATAGACTCTGTCGAAGACAGGCAAATTGACCAGGGAGTCATCCATGAAATCTCGACCGCTGCCTTATCCCCATACGATAATTTTTAATGGCAAGATCCGCACTTTCCAGACAGAAACATCGACATGCGAAGCGCTCGCCTGCTCAGGGTCGCGCATCGTCGCCGCCGGAAAGCTGGAAGACCTTCGCCGCTTCGCCGGCCCCGATACCGAGATGATCGATCTAAAAGGGCGCACGGCGATTCCAGGACTCACCGATACCCATGTGCACCTTTCGGAAAAAGGCACCGCGGAAATGGAACTGGTCGACTGCCGTGACTTTTATGTCGATGTGAATTCGGTCTCGGATATCTTGCAGCGTTTAGCCAACGCCGCTGCCAAGGCGCCGAAAGGTTCGTGGCTGGTGGCTCACGGCAGCCCGATGCAGGATTTTCGCATCAACGATCATCGTTTTCCCGACAAGCATGATCTCGACCGCGCCGTGCCGGACCATCCGGTGTCGATCTCGTTCGGCGCCCATGTCACCATCGGCAATACGTTGGCGCTCGCCGCCGCTAAGATTACCCGGGACACAGCCGATCCCGCCGGCGGCCATATCAAACATGATCCGCAGACCGGCGAACCCACGGGCGAACTCCATGAACGGGCGCAGCTCATTCTCAGAAAGGTCGCGCCGGAGTTTAATTACTTGCAGCTGAAGGACGGCATCGTCTTTGCCTTGAATCAATGCCTGCAACGCGGCGTCACCACGGTGCATGACATCGTCCGCTACGCGGAGCCGGTGCGCGCCTACCAGGAATTGTATAAAGAAGGGCGCATGAAAGCGCGCGTGAGCATCCTGCCACGGGTTATCGAATCGATGATCGAGAGCAAGGC
>DATLCH010000107.1:0-7523 GCA_035526465.1 Candidatus Limnocylindrales bacterium
CGGCGTGACCGTGATCACCACCCGGGATAAAGACGGTGCGCCGCAGGGCTTGACGGCCAATGCTTTCATGTCACTGTCGCTCAATCCGCCGCTCATTATAGTCAGCGTCGACAAGGCAGCCACATGCTACGCCTGCTTCGAGGCGGGAAACGGTTTTTGTGTCAATATTTTGAGTGAAGATCAGGAAGATGTTTCGCGCCGCTTTGCGACCAAGGGGATCGATAAATTTGCCGATTTAAAATGGCATACGGGCGGCAATGGTGTTGCCCTCATCGACGGTGCTCTAGGTCAAGTGGAGTGCAAAATCTCCGCTTGCTATGAAGGCGGCGATCACACGATTGTCGTTGGCGAGATCCTCAACGTCGCCGCCAATGGCGAGCGGCCGTTGATTTTTTTCAAAGGCAAGTATCAGAAGTTACCGTTGGTGTAAAAAGGGGCGACCGGCAGTCGCCCCGACGAGATTATGCTCCTAATACCAGTGCGTTGATGCACGGGACGCCGTTAACCAATGTCCGTGTCTTGCCATTCGAATCGACATTCAACACTTCTCCCTCGGCGGTGGCGACCATGACGCCATTACCTTCCGCGTTGGCGCACATTTCCATGACTCCGCCGCTCATTTGATCGGTCAGAAACTCCCAGTTTGCGCCGTCCGAGGATTTGAAGATCGCCGTCTTGGCGCGCCCGCCGCGTATCCAGGTGCGCGGCCGGTCTTGAGTGATGCCGAGGTAAATGTTGCCTTGATCATCTTCGGCGAGTGCGTTGCCGTAAGTCCGCCCGCCGGCGGGGGTTACGGGTTGCCAGCTATTGCCGCGATCGATGCTGCGCGCGACACCTTCGCCGCATGCAGCCACCAATACGCCTGGTTTTTTGCTAGCGGATAAAATCTGGTGCAGGTCAGGATCAGTGAGGCCGTCGTTGCGCTTGACCCAAGTCTCACCATCGTCCTCGCTGACCAAAATTCCACCGACCTCGATGCCGGCGTAAACGCGGTTGCCGGAAGCTTTCTCCGTTGTCAGCACCCGCGTGCGCGGTGCCAAATCGGGATTAGGTGGAAAGGTGCCGCCGAAGGCACCTTGGCGAATGCCAGGGACTTCCTGCCAGCTGCCGCCGTTTTTTTGCACATAGAGGGCGGCCGGGCGAGTGCCGACCAGGACTTTTCCCGGCAAGGCGAGCATCGCCGACATTTCCAGCACCGGGACGTTGGGTTCGGCGCGACTCCAATCTTTGCCGCCGTTCTTACTAACGAACATGCCGGAGTGTTCCGTGCCGGCATAGACATGCTGAGGGTCATCGGGATCCACTTGGATGCAGCTCATTTGCCAGAAGGTGAGCGCGCGGTCGGTCTGCTCCCACTCCTCTCCGCGGCGCTCATAACGATACCAGCCGGAATGGGTTGCGAGGTGAAGGGCATTTTTTTCATTGGCAGCCATAGGGTCCTCCAAAAGATGTGCTTCGATTGACTTCGACACCTCGACCATACGCCCGCCGGTGAATTTGCGTCAAGTCTTGAAGCATCAAGGTCGTGGTTCTATGGAATCTGTTCCACAAATAAAAAGATTTCTCGCGTTGCTCGAAATGACAATCCAATTGCCGTGTCGAGGAAGAATGAGAACAGCCTAAGCGGTAGAAAGCAATTAGCTCTGCGGCCAAAGATCGTTGAATTGCTTGATCGATCCGGGTGCGAAGCCGGCGTAGTGGTTGTTGAAGAAGGCATAGGTCTTCACGCCTCTGTCAGTAATCTTCTTGAGCTCGCTGATCCAAACCTTCATTTCGTCGGCCTTGTCTTCGACCATTCTGTCCCAGCGTTTGGTTTTGCTCTCGATGGCCTTGCGATCGCCGATGAAGCGCACGTAGGCAAAATCGCTGGTGACCAGGTCAAGCGCTTTGGCTAACGTGTCGATGCCGGGCATCCACGCTTGCGCAACCAAGGCGAATGCTACTTGGTGGTCGCGCAGCATTTCCAGGAAATCCCAGCTGAGCCAATTCTTGTTGCGAATCTCCAAAGCGAACTTGAACTCTTTCGGCAGGCATTGCAGAAATGGCTTGAGCAAGTTGTCGAACGGTTGGCGTGACGGAAAGGTCTCGCGAGTGAAATAAGGAAACTGCAACAACAGGGGACCCAAACGGTCCCCCAAGATCGAGATGTTATTTAAAAATGCTGTTAATTCGTTTTGGCAATTTCTCATTACCTTTTCATGCGTAATCGCGCCGGGTATTTTCGCGGCAAAAACAAATCCCGGTGGAGTCTGTTCGCGCCAACTCGCCACCACGTGGGGCGGCGGAATGCTGTAGTAAGTAGAATCGATCTCCACCGCGCGAAATTTGCGAGCGTAAGCTTCGATGAATTGTCCGGGTTTGAGATTGGCGGGGTAAAAGGAGCCGAGCCAGTCGCTGCATGACCAGCTCGAACTGCCGACGAGTAAATTGTCAGGAAATGGCATCGCTACTTTTCACCACATCGGCGGCGCGCGATCAATAGCAGTTCCGACGGTTGCAGTGAACATAAGAGTCGCTTATCACCATGAAGTATTCATCAGCTTACGCTCGTCAGCAGAGAATGAATTGCAGGGAAGCCGCTCCAAATCGTTCCTTTCCATGAATCGTCATGCCAGCGCAGGCCGACATTTATTTCGTTGTCGTCGCACCACCCGGCCTGGATACCGGCCTCCGCCGGTATGACGGAATGTTCGTGCCAATTCGTCCCCGGGACTGTGCATCTTTATTTCGAAGGAGTATGGAGCATACAGGTGTCTGCAAAATGCCAAATGTACCTTCCACACGTATCATCCTTTCAAGCGTCATGCCGGCGTGCCGCGCATCCGGGGTGTGAGGGGATGGATACCGGCTTGCGCCGGTATGACGGAAGCTTCTTGCCCCTTCATCGCCAGGATCGTACCTGCGCAGCATGGAGCCATCACTGCGAACAT
This sequence comes from Candidatus Limnocylindrales bacterium, assembly GCA_035526465.1. Classification (GTDB taxonomy): domain Bacteria; phylum Desulfobacterota; class Binatia; order UBA9968; family UBA9968; genus DP-20. The sequence continues at coordinate 2,931 of DATLCH010000107.1, forward strand.
TGATGCCTGATCAAAAACCTCCGCGACTCGGACTCGAACAAGTCGCAATACTGCCAAGCCGGATTGGTCGTCATTTCGACTAGAAGGAGAAATCTTTCCGCCTGCACGAATTCGCAAATAGCGACTGTCGTCCGACAGAATCAACCATCGAAATTGCGGTATGAACCGGCAACTTTTGATTGACTTCACGGTACCTTGCGTTTACTTTCATGAAAACATTGATGTTTCCATTCCACCCGCGACCGCTCATGGATACCTACGATAGCAAAACCGCCAGCCGCATTGTCGGGGTGAGTTTGCGCCAGCTACAGTATTGGGACGAGCAGAAGTTTTTACGACCGTCGATCAAGCTCGCCGGTGGACGCGGCACCAAGAGACTTTATTCATTTCACGATCTGGTCTGTCTGAAGGTGGTGAAAGATCTGGCGCGTTATGGGTTTAGTCTCAAGAAAATTCGCCGCTGCTTGCGGCCGCTCAAAGAACAGACCGATCCAACGACGCGACCACCGCCGTCGCTGCGTTATCTGACCGACGGCGAAGAGCTGTTCGTCATCACCAGCGATCGGCAGAAGATTCTCCACGCCATGGAGCGGCAGTTCGTGCTTTCGCTCGGCATCGGCAGTTTGGTGCGCGAACTCGACGGCGCGGTCAAACGCTTCGGGGACGTCGGCGGAAAACCCAACAGGGCAACGCGGCAACTGGACGTGGGGCGCCGCGAATTGGCGTAATCATCATGGACGGAACCAAGGTTACGCCGATGTTGCAGCAGTACCTCCAAATCAAGGAGCGGTACCAAGACGCGATTTTGTTTTTTCGCCTCGGCGATTTTTACGAAATGTTTTTTGAGGACGCCCATGTCGCATCGAAGGTTCTCGACATTACTCTGACCTCGCGCAATAAGAGTGACGAAGGTTCGGTGCCGCTGTGCGGCGTGCCGTATCATTCCGCGCAGCCGTATATTCAAAAACTCCTGGAAGCGGGACATAAAGTTGCGGTATGCGAGCAAGTGGAGGATCCAGCCCTAGCCAAGGGTGTGGTCAAGCGCGAAGTCGTGCGGGTGATTACGCCGGGCACTGTGACGGCTGATGAGGCGCTCGACGGCCGCGGCAATAACTTTCTCGCCGCGGTATGCCAAGGGGAATCATCCTACGGTTTGGCGGTCAGCGATATTACCACCGGCGAGTTTCGCTGTAGTGAAATTGCCGACGAGCAGGCGTTTCTCGACGAGCTTGGCCGCGTCCAGCCGAGCGAAATCGTGGTGGCAGCGCGCAGTAGCCGCTTACGTGAGCGCATTTATAAAGAATACCCAACCATTCATATGACCTCGGTGGACGATGAAACTTTCGCCGATGCAACTGAAGCCGGGCCAAACCATGCGGCGGGTATTTCCGCGGAGGGGGCGCGAGCGGCGGCAGCGATTATTAATTACCTCACGGCCAATATTCCCGAGTCGGTTAAGCTCTTGCGCGATTTGCAGCCGTATGTGGTCTCGAATTTTTTAATTCTCGACGAAATCACCCGGGTTAATTTAGAATTGCTCGCCACGGCGCAAGGCGACCGGCGCGGTTCGCTATTGGCGATACTCGATCGCACGCAAACCCCCATAGGCGCGCGCCGGATGCGCCAGTGGTTGCTTTATCCGTTGCTCGACGAGATGGAGATCCGCGCCCGCTACGATGCCGTGCAGGAGCTCGCCGAAGGGTTCGCGCTGCGCGAAGACCTCAAACTTCGCTTGGAAAAAATTCAAGACCTAGAACGGCTCAGCGGCCGGGTCTTGTCGGGCAGCGCGACACCGAAGGATTTGATCGCCATCAAACAAACTCTTGAAGCCGCCAGCAGTGTGCGTCAGCTAGCCTCCCAATTTACAGCGCCCATGCTAGTCGGCCTTTGCGAGAATCTGCAGGAATTGCCGGAATTGGTGGCGCTAATCGGGCGGGCGATCATCGATGATCCACCGTTTGCGTTCAAGGAAGGCGGTTTCATCCGCCCGGGCTTTGATGGCGAACTCGACGAGATCCGCGGCATGCGCAGCCATGCCAAGGATTGGATAGCCCAATTTGAGGCTGGCGAGCGTAAGCGAAGTGGCATCACGTCTTTGAAAGTGCGCTACAATCGGGTGTTCGGCTACTTCATCGAAGTGACCAACAGCCATTTAAAATCCGTTCCGGCGGATTACATTCGCAAACAGACATTGGCCAATGGCGAGCGCTATTTCACTCCGGAACTGAAGGAATACGAAGCCAAGGTGCTCAATTCCGAAAGCCTCATGGAAAAACTCGAGGCGAATCTGCTGACCCGGGTGCGCGAGCAAGCGGCGCTGCATTATCCGGCGCTGAAGGTGATGAGCAATGCCTTGGCTATTTTGGATGTGCTCGCGGCCCTGGCCGACGTCGCCGAAACTCAGCGCTTCGTCCGTCCGCGTGTCGATAACAGCACCATCTTCAATGTCCGGGAAGGACGCCATCCTGTGGTTGAGAACGCCGTGGGGCGCGGCGCTTTTGTGCCCAACGATTGCAAGATCGATGCAGAGTCCGAGCAGATTATCCTGCTTACTGGACCAAACATGGCGGGTAAGTCGACTTATATGCGACAGAACGCGCTGATTGTCATCCTCGCCCAGATGGGCGGCTTCGTGCCCGCAGCCGAAGCGCGGATCGGCATCGTCGACCGGATCTTCACGCGCATTGGCGCGGCAGACTCGCTGGCCCGCGGCGAGTCGACCTTCATGGTTGAAATGAAGGAGACGGCAAACATCCTGCACCATGCCTCGCGGCGCAGCTTGATCCTGCTCGACGAGGTGGGGCGAGGCACGAGCACCTTCGATGGTATTTCCATCGCCTGGGCAGTCGCAGAATCACTGCATGAAAATTGCGAGCGGCCGCGCACGTTGTTCGCGACGCACTATCATGAGCTGACCGAATTGGCGCTCAACCACGAGCGTATTAAAAACTTCAACTTCGCTGTCAAGGAGTGGCGCGGTGAAATTATTTTTCTGCGCAATCTGGTCGCCGGGGCGGCGAGCCATAGTTACGGTATCCATGTGGCGCGTCTCGCCGGCATGCCGGCGCCGGTGATTGAACGGGCCAAACTCATACTGGCTCGATTGGAAGATAGCCAAGTAGCCGGTCCAAGCGTCACGGGCAAGCGCCGCGTCGAGGAAAGTAACGAAATGCCGGTGCAGATGGGTTTGTTCAATGTAACCGACGATCGCCTGCGCAATCGGTTAAACCAACTCGACATCGCCAATCTGACGCCAATTCAAGCCTTGAACGTTCTCCATGAGTTAAGCGAGGAAGCCAAAAAGTGACGACCCGCTTGATGGGAGTAGCAATGATGCGAAAGCGTGGTTTTGTGAAATTTGTCGCAATGGCCGCAGTGACGGGGCTTTGCCTCTGGCCAGAGGGCAAGCTGTCGGGCCAGGTGCGCAACGAGCCGCCGCCACGAGAACCAATGCCCGGCTACGCGCAAGCGAACGCCGCAAAGTCCAGTGACAACCAGACACCGGCGCCATTGGCAAGGGCTCGTCAGAAATACGCGCCCATTGCAGCGGCGCCAAGCGGACCATCGACGCAGTCGTCGGGTAAGGTTCAAGTTACCGGCTTGCGCTTTTTGTCGGCGAAAAATTTTACCCGGGTAATGTTGGATCTATCGCAGGATGCCAAATACCAACTACGCCGGCTACAGGAGGATCCGTCCAAGGGCGTTCCGCCGCGTATTTATATCGACATCTCCAATGCGCGCTTGGCGATGCCTTCAAAAGAACAACTTCCGGCGGAAGACCGGCTCTTGCGCCAAGTCCGCGTCGGTCAATATGGCGCCGATGTGGTGCGTGTAGTCTTGGATTTGACCAGTGTGCGCGATCACAAAGCGTTTATTCTGCCTGAACCGTATCGCTTAGTGATCGAATTGCAGGGACAGAAGATGCCCGACGCTGCTCCCATTATGGAGGAGCCGGCGAAGGTCGAGACGAGTCCGCGAGTCAGCACGCCGATCAACGAGAAAAAATCGTCACAGGCTTTGGGCAGCTCCAGCGGCATTAGGAAAATTGTCATCGATCCAGGGCATGGCGGCAAAGATCCCGGGGCGATCGGTGTCGGCGGCTTAATGGAAAAAGATCTGGTACTGAGTGTCGCCAAGAAGCTCGCCGCGAAACTCACGGCTGAAATGGGCGTTCAGGTAGTCTTGACCCGCAGGGACGATCGTTTTATTGCCCTTGAAGATCGCACCTATCTCGCCAATGCCGAAGATGCCGACCTGTTTATTTCACTGCACATGAATGCGAGCCCTAACCCCGAGGCCCACGGCGTCGAAACTTACTATCTCGATAACACCACCGACGAAGCGGCGATGCGATTGGCGGCCCGGGAAAACGCCAGCGCGCGCAAAAACATTTCGGATCTACAATTTATCTTGAGCGATATGACACAGAATATGAAGCTCGAGGATTCGATTACTCTGGCGCATCGCCTGCAGCAGTCGGTCGTCGCAGGCATGAGCAAAGAGATCGGCGAGGTGCGCGATCTTGGCGTCAAAAAAGCGCTTTTTTATGTTCTCGTCGGTGCGCGAATGCCCAGCGTGTTGGTCGAAATGTTT
>DATLCH010000297.1:0-8159 GCA_035526465.1 Candidatus Limnocylindrales bacterium
TAGCTCAGGAGGTGCTCCATGCTGTCCAATAAAGTCAGCGAGATCATGACGACGGAGCTGGTCAAGTCGCCGGTTACGGCCAGTGTTTTTAGTGTCATGGAAACCATGGTGGTTAACAACGTTGGACGGATTATTATTACCGACGATGACGTTCCGGTCGGAATCTTTACCGAAAAAGATGTGCTCAAACGCGTGGTCGGTGCGCAAATAGACGTCAAATCCGTCGGCATCCGGGCTGTGATGACTACGCCGGTGCGGGCAGTACGTGAGGAAACTCTCATTGTCGATGCGTTTGCCAGAATGTATCGGGGCAAATTCCGCCACCTTCTGGTACGCGGCCGGCATGGCAAGATTGCCGGTATCGTTTCCATGCGGCGCATACTCAATATCGCGGTCGAGTTAGGGCAGGGGATTGCCGAGTCGAGAACGCTTGGCGACATTGCCAAGGCGCAGGTCGTAACCATCGACGAATCCGCGACCGCTCACGCAGCCGTGACTTTAATGAATCGTCAGGGTGTCTCCGCCGTAGTGGTTACGGCGGGCGGGAAGCCGGCTGGGATCTTTACCGAACGCGACGTGCTGACCCGCGTTGCAACTTCTGAAACGGACCGCCAGAACGCTCCTTTAAATCAGGTTATGACTGCGCCGCTGGTTACCATGCCGCGTAACGCACTCGTCGGCGATGTCCTGCTCGAAATGTCGCGCCGTGATATTCGCAACATGCCAGTACAGGACGAATCAAACCAACTTATCGGTCTCATAGCGATGCCGGAAATTCTCCAATACGCTCAGGCCTTTAACATCGACGAGCAGGTGCGCCGCAGTTGGCAGGAAGTCGCCAAAGCGCTCGACAGCGACGACCAGTACACTCCGGGATAGCGACCTAAATCGTTGTCATTCAAAGCGATTATGTTAAAATTGGAGAGTTGCCAGATATCTAAGGAGGCTCTACTTTGGAGACACCGTTAATTAACGACCTAAACATCTGCGTCGCCACCGAAAATGGCTCGGGTAGCGCGTCGTCGAACAATATTCTGTTCAAGGCAATATTTAAGATGGGCATACCCTGCTCATCGAAGAACATGTTTCCTTCGAACATTCAGGGGCTGCCGACATGGTACCAGATCCGCGCCAACGCGGATGGCTACTTGAGCCGTAAGGATGTCATCGACGTAATGGTGATGTTCAACGATGCTACTGCTGCGAAAGACATTTATCGCGTGCGCGACGGTGGAGTGCTCTTGTACGACGACTCGACACCGCTTTCACCGACATTAAAGCGCGACGGAGTTCAATACGTCGGCTTTCCCGCAAATAAACTGGTCGCTAAATTGGTTCCCGCTTCGCCGCTGCGCGCCAAACAGCGAAACATGGTCTACGTCGGAGCTTTGGCTTACTTATTCGGCATCGATATGTCGGTCATCAAAGCCGTTCTTGAGGATACCTTCGGGAAGAAACCCGCAGTCATTGAATCGAACCTGGTCTGTATCGACGCTGGCTATCAATATTGTAAAGAGCAAGGTTTCAAGCAGAACATTGCGCGGTTGGAATCGGTTCCCGGCGGTAATAAGGGCAAGATCATTACCGAAGGCAATACCGCAGCCGCTCTCGGTGCCATCTACGGCGGCGCCTCGGTTATCTGCTGGTACCCAATCACGCCGTCAAGTTCACTCGCCGAGAGTATGGAGTATTATTTGCCGCGGTTGCGAAAGCAGATCGACGGCAAGAAGACCTATGCCATTGTTCAAGCCGAAGACGAAATCGCCTCGGCGGGTATGATTGTTGGAGCCGGTTGGGCTGGGGCTCGCGCCATGACCTCGACGTCCGGTCCTGGCGTTTCGCTGATGAACGAGTCCATCGGTCTGGCTTATTACGCCGAGATTCCCTGTGTATTCTTCATCATTCAACGCGGCGGACCGTCCACCGGACTACCGACGCGTACCCAGCAAGCCGACATCTCCCTGATGTACGGCGCTTCCCATGGCGACACCCGCCACATCATTTTAATTCCCCATGACGTGAACTCTTGTTTTGACCTGGCGCGCCAAAGTTTCAACTACGCCGATCGCTTTCAGACTCCGGTATTCGTCGCCATGGATCTCGATCTTGGTATGAACCTATGGTCGTCGGAACCGCTCAAGTTAAACGAGGAACCCTACGATCTGGGTAAACGACTGAGCGATCAAGACCTCGAGGAATGGACCAAAGCCGGCAAAAAATTCCGCCGCTACTTCGATCAGGACGGCGATGGCATTCCCTATCGAACCGTGCCGGGCAACCAGAACCGGTTGGCTTCCTACTTCACCCGCGGTTCAGGTCATGATGCCGACGCCAGGTATTCCGAGGATGAACATGATTACAAATATATCCTCGACCGTCTGCGCAAAAAGTTCGACACCTCGCGCAAATTTGTTCCCAAGCCAATCATCGAAAAAGAAAAAGGCGTTAAAACCGGTATCATTTGTTACGGCTCCAGTTACGAGCCCGTACGCGAGGCGCGCGATCGTTTGCGCGCCTCCGGTCTCAAAACCAACCACATGCTCATTCGCGCGCTGCCGCTTACCAGTGAAGTGATGGATTTTTTGGCGGAACATGACACGGTGTATCTGGTCGAACAAAACCGCGATGCCCAAATGGCGGCGATCATAAAAGATGAGAACCCGCTGTTGGGTGCGAAAATTACCAGCATTCTGGTGTACAACGGCCTGCCGGTGAGCGCCGGCGAAGTCGTCAAACAGATTTTTGACGCGGCACAAACCGCGAAAACCGCCTAACGATAATCATATAAGAAGGATTTTATATGGCAGAAGCAAAAGTAAATCGTCTCAATCTTACGGAGAAGGACTATGACGGCGCAGCCTCGACCATGTGCAAGGGTTGCGGCCACGACGCCATCTCCGCGTCGGTCCAGCGCGCTTATTATGAAAGCAGCATCGACCCGCGCAAAGTAGTCAAGCTCAGCGGCATTGGTTGCTCGTCGAAAACCCCGGCTTATTTTCTAAGCCAATCCTTCGGATTTAATGCCGTTCATGGTCGCATGTCGGCGGTCGCCACGGGCGCCAACTTGGCGAATCATGCGCTGCTCCCGATCGGCGTCTCCGGCGACGGCGATACGTCGGCCATTGGCCTTGGCAACTTCTGCCACATGATGCGGCGCAACGTGAACATTACCTACATTATTGAAAACAACGGCGTCTACGGCTTGACCAAGGGACAGTTCTCCGCCACCGCGGATGTTGGTTCCGTCATGAAGGGCGGCAAAGTCAACGACATTCCCGCCATCGACTTGGCTGAGTTGGCGATTACGTTGGGCGCTACTTATGTCGCCCGGAGCTTTTCCGGCGATCGAAAGCAGCTGACGCCGCTGGTTCAGGGCGCTCTGTCGCACAAAGGCAGTGCGATCCTCGACGTCATCAGCCCCTGCGTGACTTTCAATAACCATGAAGGATCAACCAAGAGTCTGAAATACGTCAAAGGCCATCTCGATCCGATCCACGATTTAGATTTCGTGCCGCCTTATGAAAATATCGAGGCCGATTACGATGAGGGCACCGATCACGAAGTTTCGCTGCACGACGGATCGCGCATCATCTTGCACAAGCTTGGCAAAAATTACGATCCCACAAGCAAGTCTAATGCGATCCAAGCCATCCATGGCGCGATTGCCGAGAGTAAGTTTCTGACTGGCTTAATTTATTACAATCCCAACCGCAAGGAGTTCGCCGAAGAGCTCAATCTTGCCGACATCCCATTGTCGGAATTGGGTCAAGATATCCTGCAACCACCGGCCGAAGCTTTGGAACGCATCAATGCCGACATGATGAAGTAAGCCGACGACAAAGATATGAATAGAAAAAAGCCCGGCAGACGTTCTGCCGGGCTTTTTTATTGCTTCGAACACATCTGAAGCGGAGTTAAAGCCCTGGCGCCTGCTGGGTCGGAAGAGTCCGCCAGGATTCGATGATCTCCGTGGAAGAGGCGACTAAGCCGAAGTGACGGCGCACGTTGTCGAGGGTGCTCAAATGCAACTTTGTTTCGTACGCGGCCGAGCAGTCGTCGATCATCGTCACGTAATAATCATACATGTAAGCGTCGCGCGCCGTGGTTTCGACGCAGACATTGGTGGCCACGCCACAAACGAGCACGCTTTGGACGTTGCGCGCTTTGAGCACGGTATTGAGGTCGGTGTTGATGAATGCGCTATAGCGATGCTTGATCACGACTCGCTCGGACGGCAAGGGTGAAATGCCTTGGTAAAACTCCGCGCCCCAAGTTCCTTCCCGGCAGGTGCTGAGCCCGCTTTTTTGCGAGGTGCGATAGATCCATGACGGCGTATCGGTCCACTCGCTGTGAGTGGTACGGATATAAACGATCGTCAGACCAATCCGCCGCGCCTCTTCGATCACGCGCAAAAGATTTGGCACCATCGCCATGGCTGCGCTGACGTCTTCGCCGCGCTTGCCGGCGCTGCCATCGGGATTGACGAAGTCATTTTGCACGTCGACAACGATTAATGCCGCGTTTTTCGGATCGCAGCGCTCTTTCAACGTTCGTAATACGTCCACATACACCTCGTGTTTTGGAACGAGAATGGGCCAGTTAGATGATCCATTCTCGTTGTCGATTTTCGCTCCGGTCAATGATCGTGTTTACTCGCCAAGCCACCATGACCCATCGCCATGATATCGGCACGAGTTATTTTTTCACCAGCAATCAAGCGCGGCAACAGAGCGTCGAAGGCGGTGAACGGATCGTGCAGCACGCAGCCGGACAAACCCATCACCGGCGTGTCGCCCAGGTAAGCCAACAGGAACATCGAGCCAGGCAGCACAGGGAATCCATGGGTTTCCACTTTCGCGCCGCTACGCCGAATGCCCTCGGGGGTTTTGTCGTCAGGGTCGACGGACATACCGCCACTCACCAGAATCACATCGGCACCCGCTTGCTTGGCATTTTTAATATGGTTGGCAATCAAATCGGGATCGTCCGGCGACAACTCCACGGAATCGACACTGGAACCCAGCTCGCCGACTTTTTTATTAACAATGGGGCCGAACCCGTCTTTGATTCTTCCTGTGAAAACCTCGCTGCCGGTCACGACCAGGCGAATATGCTTAGGGGGCATCGACAGCAACCGGACGATCGGCCGATCCCGGCACAACTCTTCGGCTTGGCGCACCAGCGAGTCTTTGACGAGTACGGGAATGGTCCGCGTTCCTGCCACCACCGTACCCTGCCGCACGAAGCGGTCACCCGGCAGGGTCGCCATCATGAGATCGCCAAGGGAGTTGAACCTGTAGAGCAGGTCGGCATCGACTTTCAATAGGCCGGGTATAGCCGCCACCATATTGATCCGTCCCTCACTTGGATCGGTTAGTTTTAAATTCGCACCAGCTGCCGCTTTCGCCAAGCGCCGCGCCGCGTCTTCTTCATGCAGCTCATCTTTTTCCAAATCCATGACGTAAATATTGGCTTTGCCGACGTCGAGCAATTTCGCCACGTCTTCCTGGCGAATAATATGGCCGCGCCGGAAAGCCGGCCCCTTATGTTTGCCGGGAATAATTTCCGTAATATCATGAGCTAGCGGCAACCCAACCGCTTCTTCCACTGGAATGACTTTGAGCATAACAACGACTCCTCGCAACTACCTCTATTAAATCCGCGGTGATTTTTCCACCTGGTAGTAGCTTTATCCAGACGGCGTGTGTTATGCGGCGAAAACTATGAAAGTCGCAGAACTCACAGTAAAAACAGCAAATTCAGTAATCACTGTAGCGCCGAGTAGCATTCAATTGCCCGCGCCGCGCGGTGCCTTTGTTTCAGATTGTGACTCTTTTTCGGAATGCACATTCATGACGTCCGTAGGGTCCTTTGACATGACCAATACTTTGTCGATGCGCTTGCCGTCCATGTCAACAATTTCGAATCGCAAGCCACGCCATTCGAAAGATTCCGCCACGGCGGGTACACGGCCAATTTGAGTAAATACGAAACCTCCGAGGGTCTGGTAGGCATCGCGTTTTTCGCCCGGCAACATATCTACATGAAATATTTCTTTGAACTCCTCGACGCTCAACATGCCATCGAGCAACCAGGAGCCGTCATGGCGCTTGACCGCTCTCGGGTCAACCGGTTTCTCGCCGACAGGAATGTCGCCGGCGATCGCTTCAAGTAGATCGTGATGGGTCAACAATCCCTCGATTCCGCCATACTCATCGACCACGAGAGCAATATGCTTGTTATTCTTCTTGAAGGATTCCAATAGTTCCAACGCGGAAATCGTCCGCGGCACAAACAGCGGTTGCTGCATCAAGGTATTGAGATCCAGCGGTTTATTGGCGAGCGTAAGCGCCAACAAATCTTTCGCCTGGACGATGCCGGTAACTTTGTCGAGGGTGCCAGCCGCGACCGGAAACCGCGATCGGCCGCTCATGCTGATCTTGGTGCGGATCTGTTCCATACTGCTTTCCAAGTCGAGCCAGGCGATCTGAGTACGCGGAGTCATCAATGACCGAGCCGTGGTATCGCCAAGACGGAGCACGGCTTCGACCATGTCCTCCGCTTCTTCTTCAAAAACACCGGCCTTGGTGCCTTGCTGCACCAGGTTTTTGATTTCTTCCTCGGTGACGGGCGGCTCGTGAGATGGCGTCTGACCGAAAAGGCGGCAGACCAAATCGGTTGACGCACTCAGCAACTGCACCATGGGCGCCGACAGCCAGGCAAACAAACGAAGCGGCACCGCCACCCAGGTGGCGATCGATTCCGGGTTGCGCATGGCTAGTCTCTTGGGAACCAATTCGCCGATGACCAGAGAAAAATAGGTGATGAGGATTACGACCAAAGCCAAACCTATTTGCTGATGATACGGTCCAATGGTCGGCAGCGCTCGGATATACTGGGCCATCCACTCTGCGGCGCCACGACCGGCGAATGTGCCGGTGAGAATGCCTATCACTGTGATGCCGATTTGCACCGAGGAGAGCAACTGATTCGGCGCTTGCGCAAGCTCGAGTGCCAATCGCGCGCGGCGGTTGCCTTTATTGACCCAATCTTGCAGCCGCGACTTGCGCGCGGTGATCACGGCCATCTCCGACATGGCGAATAGACCATTGCCAACAATCAAGAGGGCAATCACTATGATCTCGAATCCGATGGACATTCGTTCACTCCTTGCGCGATAACGCGAAACCGGCGTCGGGAAAATTTTAACGTGCAGCCAGCGTCAAACAAGCCAACAGCGGATGCTTGCGAATGGGCCATCCCTCTTCGAGATTTCCTGTTCGCTTATGACATAGCGTCGCACGAGTCATAAAGGTCTTGGAAGCACACAGAAAAAATCGCACTGTAAAGGATTACTCGTGCGACGATGTCGACGGCGCGAAGGCCTAGCTTCGGCGCAGCTTACTATCAATTTTGCACACTACTCTCGGTTATTCTGCGCGCATCGGCGACGTGCAAAGGTTCAGGCGCGCGCGAGCACCTCGCCAGCAAGCGCGCTTAGAACAACGACCAGCCACGGCGGCCACTTCCAAAACATCAGTAATGCGAATCCGCTCAAGCCAACCGCGAAATCGGCGCGCGAGTGGATCGCACTGATCCACACCGGTTGATACAGCGCCGCGAGAAGCAGACCGACAACCGCAGCGTTGACACCGCTCAGAGCTGATTGAAACTTTTTATTGGCTCTAAGGATTTCCCAAAACGGTAGCGCGCCGACAATTAGCAAAAACGCCGGCAGAAAGATCGCGATGAGCGTCAACAACGCACCGCTCCAGCCATTCATCACCGCACCGAGATATGCCGCAAAGGTAAACAAAGGGCCGGGGACCGCCTGCGCAGCTCCATAACCAGCGACGAATTGTTCGTTGCTAACCCAACCCGGGACGACCACCTCGGTTTGCAGCAACGGTAAAACTACATGTCCGCCGCCGAAAACCAGCGAACCGACACGAAAGAAACTATCGAAGACTTCGAGCTCATGATGCTGCGCCAACGGGCGCAGCGCCGGCAGCCCGAGCAAAAGCGCGAAAAAAAGCAGCCATGCAAACACGCCAACGCGTTTGCTGATAGAAATTTGCGCTCCGTCGTGCGACACAATCGCCGTTGGCACAAATAATAACCAACCGATGATTCCCGCCGAAAGGATTGCCGCGAGTTGT
>DATLCH010000300.1:0-4710 GCA_035526465.1 Candidatus Limnocylindrales bacterium
GGCCAGGTCGACGTCATCAGCAACATCCCGCCGCATGAAGTCGCACGTTTGAAAGCCAATCCGCGGCTGCGCGTTCAACCGGTGCAAGGACTGCGGCCGCTCTTTCTCGTGCTGAGCCCCCATTACAAACCGCTCGACAACGTCAAAGTGCGCCGCGCTATGACTCATGCGATCGATCGCGAGCGGATCATCAAACATATACTCGAAGGCAACGCTTACCCGTTAAGCGGCATGCTCAGCCCTCAGGTATTCGGCTATGATCCAGGCGCCAAGGCTTTCGCTTACGATCCGGAAAAAGCCAAGCAGTTGCTTGTCGAAGCGGGGTTTCCGAACGGATTCGAGATCGATTATTTCAGCCCCACGGGAAGATATCCCAAGGACAAGGAGGTAGCCCTGGTGATCGTCGAGCAGCTTGCCCGCGTCGGCATCAAAGCCAATCTCAAGACGCCGGAATGGGCGATCTTCAACACCGACTACAAAAAAGGAAAGTATCCCATGTACCTGACCGGCCGCGGCAGCCTCACCGACGCGGATGCGCTGTTTCAACAGTACTTTAGAAGCGGCGTCACTCCCCGGGTGCTCGGCTACAGCAATCCCAAGCTCGACGAGATCCTCGATCTCGAGGCACAAACCTTCGACAGCAAGAAACGCGAGAAACTGCTGCAAGACGCGCATCGAATAATCCTCGATGACGCGCCGGCGATTCCATTATGGAACGCCATGGATATTTATGCCCACCGGGCCGATCTTATCTGGTCCGCTCCGCCGGACGAAAAGGTTCAATTGAAGCAAGCCAGCTTCAAAACGAAATAGCCGATGCGCTGTTCTCAGGGTTTACCGCTCGCGTTGAACGCGATCGATGGCCGTGAGCAGCCGCGCCGCCGCCGGCCGATCCGCGGGATCTTCGCTGCGATGGGCGAACAATAGGTTTCCATTGGCATCGATCAGGAAGTCGCCGCCGGACTGATAGATGTCATCGCCGTCGTAGTGCTCCGGTCTCATGCCGCCGCGCAATAGTTTCCAGTACACTTTGAGAGCCGGCAGCGAAAACACTTGGAACCAAGACAGCCGTTTCAAAGCGAAAACCTGATAGGCTTTGCGCGCAGGATCCGCGAGAACCAGGAACGGCCATTGATGATGCTCTTGATAACGCACCAGCCGGGCCGGCTCGGCAAAGGAGATTACCGCGATCTCGACGCCGCGCCGAGCGAACTCGGCGTGCTGCTGGCGCAGCTCAACGAGATGCGCTTGGCAGGGCAGTCAAGCCAGGTGGCGGAGAAAAATTAACAGGAGATACTTGTCGAACTGACCGGCGAGATCGATGGGCGCGCCATGGAGATCCACTAGCGGCAATTGTGCGATGTCGATCTTATCCACGGAGATGGGGCGGGCGAATACAGACAGTTGCCGCTAATTCAGATTCCAATTTGCGAACTTTGCGTTCTTTGCGGCTCAACGTTCTGGTCGCGTGCATTTTCGGCGGCGCCAAAAAAACATCACCAAATAAAAAGGGCGCCCCGACCTAGCGCCCTTCTCGATGAATGAAAATAGTGACTGAAGACTACCAGCGATTGCGTCCCCCGCCTCCTCCGCCACCACCACCGCCACGGCGTTCGCCGCCGCGGTCACCGAAGCCACCGCCGCCACCGGGACGACGTTCCTGAGGACGCGCTTCATTGACGGTCAGGTTGCGGCCTTCGAAGTCGGTGCCATTGAGCGCTTGGATAGCTTTTTGCGCTTCATCGGAATTCGACATCTCGACGAAACCGAAACCCCGCGAACGTCCGGTGAACTTATCGGTGATTACCCTTGCCGACTCCACCGCGCCGTGGGCCGAAAACAGATCCTGTAGCTGTGCATCCGTGGTCGCGTACGGCAAACCACCCACGTAAATTTTACTGCTCATGCTCTCTCCTTCTAAACATCTGTTATGGTCTTTGCCCTGAGAACTGATTACCGCTGGCATCAGAACATGGAATGAGAGTCACGCTCTGGTCGGATTGTCCGCGTGGCACCGAACTGCAAGGTAAGACGCCCTAGACCTTCAACTTTGCTTTTATTCGTCACTATCAGAAGGCCCCATACTGATGTGTAAAAAAAGCTTAACTTAAGAGCCCAGCCGCGTGCAAGACCAGAATTAAGGAAATTTTCCGCCGAGGAAAGACCTCATTTGGTTGCAGGAATGGGCCCTTTCGTACTAATGAATTCTGATCTTATTTGAAGCTTTTAAGGAGGAGCAGCAGATGTATCAAACCAATCAGTACGAGGGAATGTTAGCCGAAACCGTGGCTATGCAAGGCCATAAAGGCGAAACCATTAATGCCTATATGGCCCGTCCGCTCGGCGCCGGGCCGTTTCCCGGGATGGTGCTGATCCATCATGCGCCCGGCTGGGACGAATGGTATCGCGAATGCACACGTCGCTTCGCCCATCATGGCTACGTTACCATTTCACCGAATCTATATTTCCGCGACGGCCACGGTACCGCTGAAGACGTCGGCGCCAAGGTGCGCGCCGCCGGCGGTATCCCTGACGAGCAGGTGTTAGGCGATCTCGATGGCGCCAATAAGCTGCTGCGCTCGCAGCCTTACCTAAATGGCAAGGTCGGCGTCTTCGGTACCTGCTCCGGTGGGCGCCATGGCTTCCTCGCTGCCTGTCGCTCCAAAGGCATCGACGCGTTGGTCGAATGCTGGGGCGGCGGCGTGGTCATGAAGCAAGAAGAACTAACGCCGAAAAAACCTGTGGCGCCCATCGACTACACCAAGGATCTCTCCTGCCCGATGATCGGTATCTTCGGCAACGACGACAAATCGCCGTCACCCGAGCAGGTCAATCAACATGAGGCGGAGCTGAAAAAGCACGGCAAGAACATCGAATTCCATCGCTACGATGGCGCCGGCCATGGTTTCTTTTATTACGATCGACCCGCTTATCGCCAGGAGCAGGCGGTCGACGGTTGGAAAAAGGTCCTCGCCTTCTGCGAGAAAAACTTGAAATAGCCAGCGGAGGTCCGATCATGTGCACAAGCATCACCCATCAGGCAAAAATCTATGGCCGCGGCAAGCAAGGCGAGGAATGGATCGATCTCAAAGAGTGCAATGTTTCCTATGATCATCCTTACGGCATGCCGCTGGAGCATGCGCTCAACATCGACTTTGTCGACGAATCGAAAGGCCCCGGCGCCCGAGTCGCAGTCGAATTGAGCGTCGAAGCGGCGCGCCAATTGGTAAAAACCATCGAAGCCGTACTCGCGCAAGCCGAGCACCAAGGCGTTTTGGAAGACAAGCACCAAGCTGCGATCGGCTAGCTTGGCAATAAAGTCTCAGGCGGCGAAGTGGATGCACCACTTCGCCGCCTCACTCACCCGTCGCAATCCGCTGCCGCTCACGTTATAGCTGTCGGTACGTTTTCGTTTGAATCGCTCGTCCCCTTGTCTAATTCAGAAGATATATCTGCCAGCGCCGCCGCGCCGACGCGTCCCTGGGCGTCATTGACGATCCGTGATTATCGTCTGATGTGGATCGCCAGCGTCTGCAATGCGGTCGCCATCCAAGTGCGTAACGTGGCCGGTCTCTATCAGGTCTACGAAATTTCCGGCTCGGCATTGCAATTGGGCCTCACCGGTTTTTTCCAAGCGTTCCCGTTCGTCATATTCGGACTGTTCGCCGGCGCAGTGGCCGATGCTTTCGATCGCAAGAAACTTTTGGTCGTAACGGTGGCGATTCAACTGATTCCAAGTCTGCTGCTTGGCTTTTTGACAATGACAGGGACAATTCAGGTCTGGCATATTTTCAGCTTGGGTTTTGTCGGTGCACTGGTGGAAGTATTCAATTGGCCGGCACGTTCGGCATTGATTCCCCGCCTGGTACCGCCGTCTTATATGATGAACGCCGTGACGCTCAACACGATCATCATCCAAACCAGCTTTCTCCTCGGGCCGGCGCTGGGCGGCGTGCTGATCGACCAAAGCGGTCTGGTCAGCACTTATTTTTTAACCATCGCCATGTTCATCCCTTCGGGCATAGCGATCTTTGCAATGCGCACCTCCGGTGTCCCCGAAGGCGAGCGCCGGCGCGTCAATCTGAAAAGCATTTTTGAAGGCATCGAGTTTATCTGGGTGCAAAGAATTATTTTATCGCTGTTCCTGCTCGACTTTGGCGTTACTCTAGTAGGCTTTTACAAGCCCATCCTGCCGATCTTCGCCGCCGATGTATTCAAGACCGGCGCTTCCGGATTGGGCATCCTTTACGGCGCGCCGTCGCTCGGGGCCATCGTCGGTTCGATCGTTCTGCTGATGATCGGTAATGTCAAAAGAATGGGCGTGCTGGTCGTCGGCGCCGCAGTTGTCTTCGCCGCCAGCCTGGCCCTTCTCGGTGTGTCCAATTGGTTTTGGATGGCGGTCGGTACGACGCTTATCCTCGGTTTCGCCGACTCGGTGAGCGTGGCGATCCGTCGTACGGTGGTACAAATGCTCGCGCCGGATGGCATGCTCGGTCGAGCGTCAAGTCTGATCACCGCCTTCGCTCAAGCCACCAATGGCCTGGGCGCCGTCCTCGCCGGCTTCGCCGCCCAACAAGTCGGCGCGCCCAATGCGCTGTTGCTCGGCAGCGCGCTCTGCCTGGTGATGATCCTGGGTATCTGCCTCGCCATTCCGCAGCTGTGGCGCTATCGGTCGTAGAAACAGATCGACCGCAAAGAACCCAAAGCTCG
>DATLCH010000312.1:0-4266 GCA_035526465.1 Candidatus Limnocylindrales bacterium
CGCGGTCGCGCGCTGGGAATTTATCAAATGTCTAACGCCGTCGGTTATGCCGTCGGTCCGTTGCTCGGCGGCATGCTGATCGACGTCTTGAGTTGGCGAGCGACTTTTTTGTTCAGAGTGTTGCCGGCGCTGTTGCTCGCCGCTCTGGCGGTCGGCAAACTTCCCCCGCACGAGCAAGCGCGGGAACGCCAACGCGGCATATCACACTCGCCGATATTGAGCGTTGCCCGCCGGCCATCATTCATCATCGCTAACCTGCTGTCGGTGTTGGCCAACTGCGCAAGATTCGCCATCGGCCTGTTGCTGCCCTACTACGTGATTAATGTCTTGCGCTATCCGGCCGCCGCCGGCGGTATGTTAATGCTGACAACTTATTTACTGACGATCCTGGCCGCGCCGCTGGCGGGAAAATTGTCCGACCGCCTCGGCACCGTGCGGCTCAGTTCGCTGGGGCTCACCGTGCAAGGGCTCGGTCTGTGGATGCTCAGCCGCCTCGATGGACAAACCAATTATCTTTCGCTGGCTTTCGCTCTCGCAGTCGTGGGTTTGGGCCTCGGCATATTCGAAGCGCCCAACATGAGTTTTATCATGGGTTCCATCCCCCGTTCGCGACAAGGCGTGGCTGGCAGCGTCGCCGCCATGATGCGCCCGCTCGGCATCGTCATAGGCGCCACCGGTTGGAGCCTCCTCTTCGACTGGCGCCGGCAGTATTATTCGCCATTGGCTGCCGATCTAAACTCGGTGGCAATCAACGGCATGCTGCCGGCGCTGCAAGATGTTTTCCTCAGCGCCGCCGGGGTGTGTTTCGCGGCGTTGCTCCTGTCCCTCTGCCGTGGGCCCGAACCCGACAGGTCAAAAACCGAGTGACGCGGAGGGTTTAAATTCGCTAACGAGAGCAAGACACTCTCGGTTGAATAAATTCACTGGCCTCAGCATGATGCCTGTGCTCAGGCGCGACTGCAGGAGGATTTCGGTGGCCCAACGGATCACATTTGTAATTTTTGGCGGCGGCGGGCTCGCACTGCTTTACGTCGGCGTGACGCAATATTTTCTCCAACGTCGGTTGATGGCCAACGCCATTGCCATCGAAGTGGAAATCATCAAATCGGAAATCTTCCAAAGCGTATCAGCCGACACGGATCAACGACTCAATCGTAATAATTCGACGACCACTTTCCGCCCTGGGATTCGTTTTCGCTATACGTTCGCCGAACGTGAATACGAAAGCGACCTGCTGCGCCCCACCATTATTGTCCGAGGCTATGCTTCAGCCGAGAATGCCGCCAAGCAGCTAGCGCCGTGAGAGTTTGCCGGCCCGGCAGTGTTCATAATCATAGGCAATGTCCTGCCGCCGCTCGCCTGGATCGTTGGCAAATACGTCTGACTCGCCGCTGTAAGTGCCCATCGCCGCGTCATGTCACACCCGTTCAGTTTCAATTGGCGACCCGGCGATCGGTAGGTTTTACGTTCACCTCGTAGATCCGGTTGGTGCTGGTCTGGTGGATCAAAAGATTGCCGGCACGGGTTGGCCGCATATGTCTGAGAATGCCGCCGTAAATGCTACCTGACGGGATCGGCCAGCTTTGGAACTTCTCAGTCGCGGGATCGAAGCGAACCAAGGCGTCGGGGCGCTGGGTTGACTCGTTGTACCAAACAATGTCGTCGACCACAGCGATAGCGTAAGGATGTGATTTGGGTCCGCTCGGTGATGCCCATTCTTTGTATTGGCCGGTCTTCGGGTCCATGCGGCCGAGCCGTCCCAGGCCGGAATTGACGTACCAGATCGTGCCGTCACTGGCGATGTCGAGGCGACGCACCGTGGTGTCTTCGGGAAGATTGAATTCTCGGACCGCTAATGTCTCGGGATCGACGTTGAGGATACAGTTGCTGCCGTTGCAGGAAACCCACAACGAACCGTTAGCCGCCACCTTGATCCCGTAAGGCCGAGAGTTTTTTCTCGTCAGCGTGATCAATTTGATCTCGCCGGTCGACGGGATCAAGCGGCCGATCATGTTGCTCACCTGTAGGGTAAAAAACATGCGGCCTTTTTCATCGAACACCGCGGTGTGGGGATCCTTAGCGGCGGGATCGGGCATTTTGTATTCGGTGATTCTGCCGGATTTCGGATCGAGCTTACCGACGGTCCCATTGCCATTGCCGGTATACCAAATATTCCCCTCACGGTCCGGCGTGACGCTGTGCGGCAGCGCTTTGTCCGGCAGCGTGTACTCCCAAACTTCGCCGGTTTTCGGATTGATCCGGCCAACGATATTGCCGTACTGCCCGCAATACCAGATCGATCCATCGGCGCTTTCCACGGGGTCGCGGGTGCGTTGGCCAAGTTGGGGAACTTTCCATTCGCGAAAACTTATCGAAACCGGACCGGGTATCAACCTTGGTTGGAGATTTGTGTTGGGCGGAAAATGCGTCGCCAGGTACTGTGACACGGTGTCGCCCGCCGGCGTACCGGCGATGTTGATCATGTTACCGATCAATTCTTGCCAGCCGGCGCGCGTGTATCCCGAACTGCGCGGTATCAGATTTAGTTCGTGACATGTGGCGCACAGGCCTTGAACGAGCGGCTTGCCCTCGCCGTCGGGCAACTGCACCGGAGCTTGGGCGCCATGGACCGTCGGCGCAGACGCAACGAAACAGACCGCCAAAAAGAAACTGCCAATATAGTTTTTCATAGCGTGCTCCTATTCGCTTCGTTGAATGTCAACTGGATGCGTCACTCTAGCACTTTTTTACCCTCACTGTCGTAAAGGAAACTTACCGATACAACCCATCGATATACCCCGACTTATCCAGGTCCTGGATGAACCGCGCATCCATGAAGTCGCGGGGATTGGCGGTGCGCGCAGCCGGGAGTTTTTTAGCCAAATCGTCGACAATGGTCTTGAAGCCTTCTGCGGAGGGATAGGGTTTGATTTCCGCGGTGCCTTTCAACTGCTGGTACGACTCCTCCAAAACCTTCTCATCCTTGATCTGCATGTAAAGAGCGATAGCCCGCTTCGCCACCGCGGGATTAGTACGAATAAGCTGCACGCCTTCAACGACCGACTTGACGACGCGGCGAACGGTATCGGGGTTTTTTGCGATGAGGCGCTGGGTCGTGTTCAGGCCCACCTGTTGAAATGGGATATCCATTTCTTCCATGTTGGCGAATACGCGAAACCCGGACTCGACGGCCTTGTTGTAGTAAGGCGGCTGGAGCAGCGCGCCGTCGAAAGTCTTGCCGGCAATCAGCGACGTAGCGACTACTGGAGCCGAGTCGCCAACTTGAATCAACGTGACGTCGCGCTCGGGATTCAGTCCGAGTTTGCTGATGAGCAAGCGCATGGTCGAATCGTTGACGGTGCCGTAACGGGTGACTCCGAGCACCTTGCCCTTGAGATCCGCCAGCGTGCGGATCTCCGGCCGTACGACAAGGCGGTAGTTGAGCTTTTGTTGAAAACTCACGATCATCACCAGGTCGGCGCCTTGAACACGCGCAGGCGCCATCAAGCTCGCCGAGTAGCTGCACATGTCGATTTCCCCGGCGATCATCGCGGACTGCCCGAGGTTGTTGCGCAGAAACAGCACGTCGGCACTGATACCGTTTTTCTCGAATAGCTTGCCTTCCTGTGTAACCCAGAGCATCGCGGTCGCCGGACTCAGGCCGGAATAGCCAATACGAAGCCTATCGGCGGCGCAACCACAGTTTGCGCCAGCAGCATGAATAACAAAAAGCTTATGTGAATTATTCGTTTCACGATTAGTTCCACGTGAGTCGACCGAGGTAAGGCCGCAACTGTTTCTTCACCCCCCTCAATCAAACCAATCACAGTCTTAACACAGAGAACGTTGGCCAAGAAAGACCAAACCATGGCCTAAGTAATGGGATCTCACGGGCGAATGAGACTTCCGAAGCGCAATCGGACAGCTCCGCAATCGGACAGCTCTCGGATACATGCGGCGGCGTGCCTCACATGACCGAGGACTAAATACGTTACTCTGCCTAATGTGACGACGAAAATCGTCATGCCGGCGAAGGCCGGCACCAGGAGTTGGGACGGGACGGGGATGGATACCGGCGTTCGCCGGTATGACAGAACGTTATTGCCATTTCTTCGGCCCGATCTTCGGTAGTGGTCCAGTTTGAGTCGGGGCAGAAGTATTTCAATCTGAGAAAGATTTCTCGCTTCGCTCGAAATGACAGCAGAATGGTCGCCTTTGTCATCTCGAACGAGTTGAGAGATCTATATCTAACTAAACCGCTACTCA
>DATLCH010000316.1:0-2670 GCA_035526465.1 Candidatus Limnocylindrales bacterium
CGATTTGCTACATTTCCTGCGGCGCGAGGCAGAACCCGCTGCGTGCAAATGCTTGATGTGCGACCGAGCCACTGCAAGTACGAAACGATCCTCAATGAAGTCTCTCCGAACGAAGCCAACTCAGCGATAATTCATTGCGCCCCGCGGCAGCAACACGCGGATCTCCGTCGGCAACGGCAGCGCATCCTTGCTGACTGCCAATGTATCGGTGTTCAAAAGCTGCGTCTTCATGCCGGCGGTGAATTGGTTGATCAGATAGGGACTGTCGCGATGATGCATCGGGATCGCGATCTTCGGCTTCAACTGGGCGAGCACTTCCTTGGCTAAGTCCGGTGCCATGGTACGGCCGCCGCCGATCGGCGTGAGGGCGATATCGACTTTGCCGAAAGCTTTGATCTGTTGCTCATTTAGCTTTTGGCTCAGGTCCCCGAGGTGGGCGATGCACAATAACCCAGTGTCGAAAACAAATGCCGAACCGTGAATTCCTTGGATGAACTCGGCGTTCTGGTGAATCGGCACGTTGTAGATCAAAACATCTTTGACAGTCGTGCTGACGAGATTCCAGTCGGCGCCGTAGTTTTTCAGCCCGCGCAAAATCAGCGGATTGCCCTGCACGATCTGCACAGCGTTGTGGTTAAACATCTCTTTGCCGACGGTAACAACATCGGCGGCGACATTGGGATTGGGATACCAACCGGGTCCCAATGGATCGGCGACGATGCGCGTACCTTTACTGGTCGTAATGAGAAAAAAATTGTGGCCGAAGTATTGAATCGTCGCGTCGACATTGGCCGCATAGGCGAACCTGCCGAAGCCACGCGCGACATCCGGATCACGACACGATGCATAAGCGGATGGACTCGACCAGAGCAGCGACTGCATCAAGCTAGCCACGCCAACGATCACTCGGAGAGTTGTCCTGTGTGCGACGCGCTTCACGGCATTCTCACACACGATTCTGATCAGGGTTTTCTCGCCATGGCGGTGTATTCATGTGTAGCAGGCTATTGGATCGGCACGTAAAAAACAAATTGCCGCCGAGAACGACTGAAATGATTAGTGATTCTGTTTGAGAGAGAAATCAAGCGCGCGCCAAAACTAATGGTAAAAGTTTGTCTTACCCAGCGGCGCTTCGACCGGACGAACTGGCTGGCGCGCTAACGCAAGTATTTCTTGTAATCGTCCATCACCGCATGGAGTCGGTCGGCAATGGTGACGTCTTCGGAGATTATTTTCATCCGAGCAAACTCCTCTTGGGGAATATCACTGCGCGAAATCACCCGGCCCATGTTCTTGATAAACATCTGGCCCTCTTTAGACAGCACATGGTCGATAAAAACCTTACCAGCATTGGGATGCGGCGCGTGAGCGGCCAGCGCGATCGGATGAATATTCTTGGTCACGAACGGCATCGGCGCGGCTTCGATGGGCGCGCCGCGGTTACGAAAGCGCAGCACCTGGGTATCGTACGTAAAACCGGCATTGAACTCGCCGGCGGCGATCATCTGCGTGACGAGGACCTGCGCGCCGCGATAGTTTAGCTCCTGCCGCGCCAGCCCGTGAAAAAACTTGCGGCCTCTCTCTTCGCCAAGTATTTTCAACATCGTGGCGAACCAGGAAAACTGCCCTTCGGGAAAACCGATCTGGCCTTTCCATATGGGATCGAGCAGGTCTTCGTAACGTTTAGGAATTTTTTCCTTCGATACTAGTTTGGTGTTGTATGCGACCAAGCGCAGATTTGAATACATATCGACCCATCGCCCCGCGGGATCTTTGGCATCGGCCATGAACGAGGAGAAATCCGGCGTTAAATAGCGCGCCAGCAGACCCATCTTGCCGAGCAGGTAGATTTCCATGCCGCTGTTGGTGACGGCATCGAAAAAGTTACTGCCAGCGCGGCTCTCGGTTATGACACGCTGCAAAAGTTTCTCGCTGCCCAAGCGGGTAATTTCGACGCGGATCGACGGATACTTGGTTTGGAAAGTGTCGGCGACGAGCTTGCTTTCATCGGCGCCCATCGAGGTGTAGAACGCGACGCGGCCTTCTTTTTTAGCGAGCTCGACGGTTTTGTCATCAGCCGCGGGTAGCGGCATCGTCGAAAGAGCCGCGTAGAAAATAAGCAGTATGGAAAATAATTTTGTCGGCGCGATCCTCATCCAGTCCTCAAATTGGCTGCCGCCGCTACTTAGGGACTCTGTACGAGCGCCTATAGGGCGTAAAATCTGCGCGGATTATCGTCCAGGATTTTGCGTGCGACCGCTGCCGGAATGTCACCCTTTTCCCCGCGTTCCTCGATGACGTCCAATGCATGGATCTCGGCCGATTGGTCGGCATGGCTGTAGTCGGTGCCGATCATTAAATTGTCTTCCATGCCGTACTTTAAAATATAAGGGAGATCGTCATTGGTCTGGCAGGCGACGTAGAAACGATTTTTGCGGAACAGGTCTTCCTTGAAGTCGACAGGCAGGAAGGTGCGGCGAAGTTTCTTCGCCATCAAATCGGCAAGCAGAAAAGGCACCCAGGACGCACCGGTTTCGATGAACCCGACTCGCAATTTGGGAAACATATCGGGAATGCCATGCTCGGCCAGCGCGTTGAATGCCGCGATGGCAATCATGCCGCCGCCCAGTCCCGTGCCTTCGGTGGTGGCGGACTCGATGAACCCGTTGG
>DATLCH010000333.1:0-3097 GCA_035526465.1 Candidatus Limnocylindrales bacterium
CGTCATGATCTTCCAGTTCTTCGCTCAGTTTTAAGACTTGCTCGACATTTTTGGCGTCGACGTCAACGGTGTTCTTGGGCACCAGGCTAACCTGAGCGCTGGCGATGGCGATCTTTTCGCTGTCCAGCCGTTCTTTGACTCTTTCGAAATCCTCCGGCGGGGCAATCACTTCGAAGACCTCGCCCTCGTCGCGGACATCCTCGGCGCCGGCATCGAGAGCTATATCCATCAAACGGTCCTCGTCGATCTGCGACTTGTCGACGGTGAGGATGCCCTTTTTATCGAACATCCAGCCGACGCAGCCGGTCTCACCCATGTTGCCGCCGTGCTTGGAAAACATCCGGCGAATCTCCGAGACGGTGCGATTTTTATTGTCGGTCAGCACCTGCGCGATGATCGCCACACCGCCCGGACCGTAACCTTCGTATTGAATCTCTTCGTAGGTTACGCCTTCCAACTCCCCCGTGCCTTTTTTAATCGCTCGATCGATATTCTCGCTTGGCATGCTGTTGCTGCGGGCGGTTAGAACCGCGGTGCGCAGTCGCGGATTAGCATTGATATCGCCGCCGCCCATGCGCGCCGCGACAGTGATTTCCTTAATCAACTTAGTGAAGATCTTACCGCGCTTGGCATCCTTGGCGGCTTTTTTATGCTTGATCGTGCTCCACTTAGAATGGCCAGACATACTTCAATCACTCCCTAGTAAGTTGCCGCCAAGCTAACACAAACCCTAGAGCGGGTAAACTAGCAAAAGAGAACTCCAAGCGGCGCGGAGAACCTGTCAAATTAACTCTCGCATAACTTTTTTCGTGCGGTCTTTGCTGTATAATCGCCAGCGAAGAAACTATGAACCCGACCCGACGCGGTTTACTGCTGTTTGCCTTAGCTCTCGTCAGCGCATGTTCGGTGCCGCCGGGCAGAGTTCGCGTGCCATCGGCGCCGATTACTGACGCGCGCGTCAGCCAGACCGGTATTGCTTCATGGTACGGCCCAGGGTTTCACGGTAAGGCCACCGCCAGCGGCGACATTTACAACCAAAATGATATGACCGCGGCGCATCAGACCCTGCCACTCGGAAGCAAAGTGATGGTCACCAACATGGAAAACGGCCGCACCGCCGAAGTATACGTCAACGATCGCGGTCCGTTCGCCAAAGGCCGAATTGTCGACCTGTCTTTTGCCGCGGCCCAGTCGATCGACATGGTGGGACCCGGCACGGCGCTTGTGCGGCTCGACGTGCTCGATAGCCCCGTGCCGCTGCGCTCGATCCGTCCGGCACTCGATTACACTCTGCAAGTCGGATCTTTTGCACAACTGGAAAACGCCCAGCAATTGCGCGACCGCATCGTCAAGAACTTCGACAATGTCGTGATCACTCCGCTGCAATCAAAAGATACAACCTACTACCGTGTTCACCTCGGCAACTTCTCCAACCGGGGCGCCGCCGAAGAGATGGCCAAACAGGTCAGCCAAGCCGGTTACTCTGTGATCATCATGGAGAAATAGATGAGTGACGCCCGTCCTCTCGTATGCGCGATCAGGTCGGCACGGCTCCATAGTCAAGCAGTTGAACCGTTCTCTCTCGCCGTGAGACCGTTTTTCGGCCGATTCAAAAAACCGTCCCAACAAGGCTTCAGCGAACTTAAATCGAGCGTGCGAGTCTTCGAGGTCTCGCCCTCAGCGTAATATCGACGACGAAGCGCTCGTGGTTTCTACGTGCCGTTCAAGCCGTCGCGAAAACGCCAACGCTTACGCTGACAAAATCGCAAAGAAGACGAAACAGCAATGGGATCAGTTTCGCGCGCGTGCGCAAAGACAATGCAGTGTTCGCTGAGAGAGCCCGCTCGCCCACTACGAGGCGGCGTGGAGCAATTTGCAAGTTGCGGTAGAACTGGAGATTCCGGGTTTAGATTTACCGCCAACCCGCTCAATTAGCGCCGAGCAAGAGGTAACGGCTGGCTTCTTTTTTGACCTTGCCCTCGCGTTCGAGCTTTTCCAGATGCGCTTGGACGGAAAACTCGGCGACCCGCTTGAGCGCGGCCGACGCATCGACGTAGATCGCTTCAGTAATCTCGCCGATGGTATTGCGGTTGTTGCGCAGCGCCGCGATTATCTGCTGTTCGCGTTCGAGCCGGTGCTTAATGTACTCGCGAACCTTAGCTTCCGGTTTGCCGATCAGCGGGCCATGGCCCGGCAAGATCAAACTCATTTCGAACCCGAGCAGACGCTCGAGCGTCTGCATGTAATCGCTCATATTGCCGTCCGGCGGGTGGATCACCGCAGTGCCGTAACCGAGAATGTTATCGCCGCTGAACAACACCTTATCGACGTTTTCATAGAAGCAGCAATGACCCGACTCATGGCCGGGTGTGTGCAGCACGTGCAATTCGCCGCCGCCGAAATCGATGCGATCGTTGTCGTCGTATTGAAAGTCCTCACCGCCGAGATAGCCCTTGCGCGAACGATGAATGCCGAGTTTCGCGCCGCAGCGTTTGCGCAGCGCCAGGGCTCCGCCGGTATGATCGCTGTGAATATGCGTTAGTAAGATTTTGGTGATTTTTTTCACGCCCATGGCCTCGGCCTGCTCGATGATGCCGTCCATGTTGGAATCGGCGCTGAGCGCGACATCGATGACCAGTCCGGATTCTCTACCGACGATATATTGATTGGTTCCCTGCAAGGTCATGAGACCAGGGTTGTCGGCGGTGAATTTTCCGATAAAATCCGGCGCTGCCATGGGGTTTCCTTCCGCGGCGCTCGCGCCGCTGCGCAGAAACGATTGAGCCAAAAAAAACGCCAGCGAACTTTTTGCTAAAGCCGCCAGCGCTTGTCTTCGCGTAGTCACGAGTGAGGTGTAATTCGCAATGAGGCTTTACCAGGGCACGAGAAGCACAAGAGTTCCAATATTGTAGATCTAAACTTCCTGTCCTCGTGCCTTAATGGTGGTCGCCAATTTCAATTCGCCAGCAACTGCCGCAACACGTATTCCAAAATGCCGCCATGTTTGTAGTAGTCGAGCTCAGCCGGCGTATCGATGCGGCAGATGACTTTAAATTCTGTCGTTTTGCCATCGTCCGCCGTCGCTTTGACGATTAGC
>DATLCH010000341.1:0-19031 GCA_035526465.1 Candidatus Limnocylindrales bacterium
TCGCGCTGTATATTTTGATGCACGAATTGCCGCTCGAGGCGACGCCATTCGGTCCGGAAAACAAAGTCGTCATGATGACCGGCCCGCTCACCGGCAATGGCTTCACACCGGGCGGCACGAAAATGACCGCCGTCTATCTGAGCCCGCTCACCAACACGACCCTCGGCCGCGGCGCTACCAGCGGTTATTGGGCGACCTATCTCAAAGCCGCCGGCTATGACGGCGTCATCGTTGAAGGCGTGTCGGCGAAGCCGGTCTATCTGTACATCAAAGACGGCAAAGCCGAATTGCGCGATGGCGCGAAGGTTTGGGGCTTGGGAACCCGCGACACCGAAGATCGCCTGCGCGAGATCGTCGGCAACCGCGACGCCAGAGTCCTCTGTATCGGCCCCGCCGGTGAGAACATGAACCGCGGCGCCATGCTCGCCAACGACTACAATCATTTCGCCGCCCATAGCGGCGGTGCCGTGCTCGGTTCCAAAAAACTCAAAGCCATCGTTGTCTCAGGAACAGTAAGGCCAAGTTATAGGGACAAGGTAAAACTCGCCGACGCCGGCTTGCGCTGGCGCAATGTTCTGCAGCAACACGACGTCAAGAAAAAGAAAACCAAGTACGGCCATGGCGATGCCTGGGGCGCACTGAATAATTTGAACTGGCGCAGCACCGACATTCAACCGGCGCATATCGCCGGTTTCGCCGAGAACGATGTCGTGCTCCGTCCGTGCTTTCAGTGCGCCCGCATGTGTCCCTGGGACGCCAAGTTGGGTGAAGGCGAGTTCAAAGGAACGGTCGTTCACTTCAACGCCGGCGGCGAATGGCTCGATACTTTTTTCAATCTCGGCATCAAAGGCAATGCCGTGCTTTACCTCGCCGAGAAGATCAACAATCTAGGCATCGAGTGCAGCCACTTTTCCTGCGGCGCCGGCGTCGCGTTCGAAGCTTGGGAGAAAGGCTTGCTCGGACCGGATCGCACCAACGGCATCAAACTCGAATGGGGCAACGTCGATGCAGTCAGTAAATTGCTCGACATGGCCGCCCACCGCGAAGGCTGGCTCGGCAATCTTCTGGCTGAAGGGCCCAAGCAACTGGCCGAAGCTCTGGGTGGAGACGCTCCGAACTGGGCAGTCCACACCAAAGGCGGCACGCCGGCCATGCACGAGTGGCGCCCGCTCCTCGGTCAAATGTTGCGTGAGCTGGTCGCTAGCGGTGGCATGAAGCCGCAAGGCGGAGGCTCGAAGAATCCGCCGCCGGATCTGCGCGACAACGAACATTGGGGACCGTTGGAAATGGATAACCCGGAAGGTTGGGTGTGGTCGCATGTCTTGTCCGAGCAATACCGCCAATTCACCGGCATATTCGGCGGCTGCTGGTTCGCCCAGGAAAGTCACAAAAAAGACGGTTTGAATTCCATCGTCGACGCATTCAACGCCATCACCGGCTGGAATTTTTCCATGGAGGAAGCGTTGCAAGCCGGCCACCGCAGCATGATCCTGCAAAGCCTGTTCGGCACACAGCGCGGCTGGGTCGCCGACTTCGACTGGCAAGACGTCGGTCCGAGGTTTTTAGAACCGATCCCGGACGGCAAGTACAAAGGTTTCACCATCGCCAAGTGGCTGCCTGACATGATCTGGGATTACTACAAACAATCCGGACGCCACGAGCGCACCGGCAGGCCTTTTAAAGACACGCTGGAGAAGCTTGGCTTAGAAGAATTCCAACAGTGGAGCCAACTCGACTGATTGCAATCGATTACCCAGCGAATGGTGGCAACTCTTCCAACAACCGGCTCGCGCCGATTGTTGGATTCTTAATCTTCAAAAGCTTCTGCACGTACCACACCCGCGCAGCGACTGGATGAACCACCGGTACGCCGAGATCGTTCTCGGCGGTGACGATGTCCTTGATCCCCCAGGCGCCGGAACCGAGCAGATAAATGCCCTGCGCCTTTGGATGTTTGTTAAATGACGCCTTCAAATGCCGGTAGATGGTCTCGTTAGAAATTTCGTCGGCCTCGCTGGGCGATGTGTCCATGCCTTCCATGCCCAACACTTCGAATCCGCAGTCGGTGAAGTATCGGGTAAAGACATCGTTCATCTTCTGATCGCGAAAATAAGTGCAGCCGACAAACTTTTTGATCCCTAAAGCACGCAGCGCTTGGGCCTGCGACATTCCTGATGTGAAAATCGGAACTTTATACTTGGCTTCCCAAGCGCCGACGATCTCCTGCTCTGCTTGATGTCCGCGCACCATGAACGGCGGCCCGCCTTCGGGATGCATCAGATCGACGCCGATTTCAGCCAGCTCGGCAACTTTGGCATGATAGGTTTCCATGGCCCCAAGGTAGCCGCGCTCAGAATGTTCCTTGATGCCGGCATACATCGGAATGCAGCCAACGCCTTCCGGCAAGAGCCGGATAAATTCCACCAGCGATCCCGAGCCATAGGTCGGTTTCACTACGCCGACAATGCCACGCCACGTTCCAGAAGCCATGTGAATCTCCTTCCCGATCCGCAACACTCGATTCATCGCATGCTAGTCGGGACAGCCGCCAAAAAACAAGAGCTCGTAACGCAGGTTTACCTTCCGTTCTCCGTTATCAATTCTACATTGATTGCTACTCTGTTGACGTTCATAAAAACTAAGTGATAAACACGTTGAACGAAAGTGAGTGAGGAGCAGCATGGCGATCAAACCGACAGAAGTTTTAACCTGCGAATACGGCAATCTGGTTCCCACTGGGCGGCTACTTGACGGCAAGCCGCGCAGCATTTTATTTGACGCGACCAAGTGCATCGGCTGCCGCCACTGCGTGCAGGCATGCAAAGATTGGAACGATCACGACCGCACGAGTCTTTACCAACTCTCCAGCACCAACTGGATCACCATGGAGCCGCCGGTGCTCGAAGGTTTATCACCGATATGGGCGAGGAACAGCTGCATGCACTGCGACTTCGCCGCCTGCGCCGCCGTTTGCCCGGTCGAGGCGATCACCAAATACGAAGAAGGCGCCGTGGTCATCGATAAGGATGTCTGCATCGGCTGCGAGTACTGCATTCACGCCTGCCCGTGGGAAGTCATCACTAAAAACGAGATCACCGGCAAGGCCAGCAAATGCACCATGTGCAGCGACCGCATTAGCGAAGACAAGCAGCCCTTCTGCGTCCAGGCCTGTCCGGTTGATGCCCTCGACTTCGGTTTCACTGAGGAAATCGCCGACAAGGCAAAAAAACAAGCAAATGCAATTGGCGGTTATACCTATGGCGATAAAGAAGCCGGCGGCGGCAGCGTCGTCTACGTCTTGAAAGAGGGCAAAGACAAATACGGTCTACGCGACATCGCCGCCGGCAGATTTCCCAAGCACCGTATCCCCTTGGGTTTGATGCTCAAAGATCTGTTCACGCCGCGCTGCGGCGTTGCCGGCAAAATGCGCGCCCTATGGCTTGCCATCACCCATCCAAAAAGACTGATTTACCGGTATTTCTCGTGACGGTAACACCGCGCCAAGTATCTCGATCACTCCTCCTTGCGAAACCTAACATTCCCCCTCGACGGGGAAAGGCCAGGATGGGGGTGCTGCGCAGTCCCTTGAAATTGACGGGCATTCCCACTTTCATTTTCTCCCGTCACGGGAGAGGCAATCGGATCACGACATCGCGAACTGAGCGAGCAGTGGTGGCTGCGATCCTTTCCGTTATAGTAGTGGGGATTGGAACACACGCCCAAGCCGAAAAAATCCGCACAGCGATTCCCCAAGCCAATCTCAACTATCTTTCAATCTACGTCGCCGATGGCCGCGGATTTTTCAAAGATGAAGGACTAGACAACGAAACCGTCGTCATCTCCGGGCCGCTCGCCACGGCTGCTCTGCTCAGCGGCGATGTGGACTATAGCGGGGGTGGCGGCAGCGGCATGCGCGCGGCCATTAAGGGCGCACCGATAAAGGGCATCTATTTCCAGTCGGAAAAGGTAACTTTTTACTTGGTCGCAGAGCCGAGCATAAAATCGGCGGCGGACCTAAAGGGCAAGCGCGTCGCAGTGGGAAGCTCCGGCGACACGCAGGACCGGATGATTACCATGTTCATCGAGCGCGGCGGCGTATCGTCGCGTGAGATAGTTCGAATCTCCGTCGGGTCGGACACGGCGACGCGTATTTTGGCAATCAAAAGCGGGAACGCGCACGCCACCACGGTGGATCCGGGCGGTTTGGTTTTCGCTCAGAAAGAAGGGCTTGTCTCATTGGGATTTCTCGGTGATTTGTTTCCGATGCCGTTTCAAGGATTCGTCGCTACGGATAGAAAAATTCGTGACAACCCGTCGCAGGTCAAGCGCTGGCTTAGGGCAGCGATTCGCGGCCTGATGTTTGTCCGCGATCGGCCGGAAGAAGCCGTGGACCTCGGCATGAAAAAACTCCAGCTCGGCCGCGCCACGAAAGCGATGATCGTCGAGGGAACAAAGAACTATGTGCGTGCCCTGCCCCAAGGGGTGCCCGGCATGCCGTCGGCAGAGGGCATAAAGAACTTTCTTGAATACGACATTAAGATTCCTCTCGGCTTGAAAGAGGATATTCCTCCTGAGCGGCTGCTGCATTTGCAGCTGGTCAAGGAAGTCAAGGAGGAAGTGGAAATGGCACAAAGGAGAACGAAATAAATGGCAACCGAACAACAATTGCGCGAACAGCTGGCAACTTGCACGCGAATCTTCGCCATGCAAGGGCTGATTGGCTTATTCGGCCACGTCAGCGTGTTTCAGCCGGAAAGCAAAACGGTGCTCGTCACCCCCGGTTCGGGTTCGGACAAGGCGCACTTTAGTGCGTCGGACATGATCCCCATCGATCTTAGCGGTAAACCGATCAACGGCACGATACCGCCGCCAGTGGAGTGGCCGATACATACCGCATTACACGCGGCGCGTTCCGATGCTTTGGCCGTCGCTCACCTGCACACGCCGTACGCAACCCTGTTCGCCATCGCCAAGCGCGAGTTTCGTCCGGTCACGCTGCAAGGCACGGTGTTCGGAGAAGGCGTGCCGCTTTACAAAGAAGCTCATCTGGTCACCACGCCGCAACGCGGCGAGGCCATGCTGAAGACCATCGGGAACAATCGTGCCCTGCTCATGCGCGGCCACGGCATCGTCGTCGTCGGCAGGACCCTGGCGGAAGTCTTATTCGCGTCGTTGATCTTGGAAGACGACGCCAAGAAAACCATGCAAGCGGCCCCGCTTGGCCCGGTGGAACATTTCAGCGCGGAGGAATGCAAGAGTTTTAATGCCGAAATCGATTTCGAGCGCCGCGCCAACCGGGCGTGGGAGTTTTTTTCAAGAATAGAATCACAGTGGGACCATCAAGGCGGCACGGGTAAAATAGAACTGTTCCCGTAGGACGGGAACAGTGTTCCAAATGTTCCAGAGTTCCAGTGGCGATCGGATTTCGAACCTTTGGAACGATTGGAACTTCTGGAACCACTAGAACTAAGGAGGCTTTATGAGCGAAGGCGTACGTTTATACGCAGGCACCCAACATGGATTGATCACTTGGAAGTCAACTAATGCCGGCTGGCAGGAAGTGGCGCGCCATTTCGAAGACGGCATCATCGATTCGATCCACGGCTGCAAACAGGCACCGGAGAAGGTCTTCGTCGGTGTGACCCATGACGGGCTGTATCGGACAAGCGATGGTGGCAACAGTTGGGCAAAGGTATTCGAAGGCGACATCCGCTCGGTCTCCGTCGACCCGAGCAACGATAGCGTTGTCTACACCGGCATAGAACCGGTGGGACTGTTTCGCAGTGAAGACGGCGGCGACAGTTGGCAAGAAGTCACCGCTTTGAAAAAACTGCCGCAATCGGTGCGCAAGAACTGGTGGTACCCGCAGGCGCCGCACCATGGACACGTGCGCAACATCCATATCCATCCGGACAATCCGCAAACGATTTACTTATGCCTGGAACATGGCGGCATCGTGCGTACCTTCGACCGCGGCGCGACTTGGGAAGATGTCAGTAAGGGCATCGACTATCTCGACATCCACGTGATCGCCAATTTCCCTAAGCGTTACGATAGATACTACGTCGCCAGTGCGCGTGGTTTTTTCACCAGCGACACACCTGAAACCGGTTGGACCCGCGCCGAGAACGGGATGACCCGCGACTATTTCCACGATTTCCTATTTCTCAATCCCGAAAGCGAAAGCGAGCCGGCGACTCTCCTCATCGGCGCGGCGGATGCATCACCAGGATTCTGGCGCCGAGAAAATCGCGGGGCGCGAGCGGCGATTTTCAAAAGCACCGACGGCGCTCAGTCATGGAGCCGAGTCACCAACGGCCTCGCTGAAGAGCTCGACTCGATGGTCTGGGCGCTGGTACATCATCCGACCGATCACAAGTCAGTTTTTGCCGGATTCGGCAACGTCGCCCGCGGCCACGCTTCGGGTGCCGGTGGTGCCGGTGATCTGATGATTAGTCGTGACAAGGGCGATAGCTGGGAGAGACTCGACATCGATTTACCCGCGGATCGCGTCTTGTGGGCTGCGGCGGAATAGGTAAACGCTTTGCGTTCGTGTTCCAACTGATCAACCAGTTCAAAGGGTATCGAGTCTTCGAGACGGTTTTAACGGCTTGAACGATTTGAACCATTTGAAACGCGCCTAAATTCATCGAGGCAGAGAAATGGCCAATTCCGACTACACCAACTTTTTTCCAACGACACGTAATACCCGTTTGCCCGGCGGCTACATGGGCAAAATTCTGCGCGTCGATATGACAACAGGCAAACTCACCGATGTGAATCTTCCCGAAGAAGCGCTGCTACGAAAATATTGGGGCGGCCAACTCTTCGCCGAATATGTCTTACTCAATGAACTGCCCCTGGACATCGATCCTTACGATTCACGCAATGTCATCGTCGGCATGACGGGTCCGATCACCGGCACCGGCTTTACTCCCGGCGGGACAAAAATGTGTTTTGTCTATCTAAGCCCGGCGACCAAATACACTCTCGGCCGCGGCGCTACCAGCGGCTACTTCGGCACGTCGCTAAAGAACGCCGGGTACGATGGCATCATCGTCACCGGTGCGGCGCTGACGCCGAAGTATCTCTACATTGGCGAAGACAAAGTCGAGCTGCGCGACGCCAGCCATGTATGGGGCAAAGGGATTCGCGAGACAGAGGACACATTGCGCAGAGACTCCGGCCACCAGGATGCTCGTATCGGCGCCATCGGACCGGCCGGCGAGAATCTCGTGCGCGCGGCGATGCTGGTCAATGATTACAATCATACTGCGGCGCACGGCCTCGGCGCGGTAATGGGCTCGAAAAAACTCAAAGCCGTTGTCGCCTGGGGCACAAAGCGGCCGCGCTTGCACAATAAGAACAATTTAATCGACGCCGGCGTGCGCTGGGCCAAAGCGATCGCATCACGCAAAACCACCGTGAAGAAGCGACTAACCAGCGTCGGTCACGGCGAGGACTGGGGCGCGATCACCAAGTTGAATTGGCGTAGCACAATAATAACAGACGAAGCCAGGGGCCTCGATCAAAATCGCGTTACACTGCGTCCCTGCTTTCAATGCCCGC
Source organism: Candidatus Limnocylindrales bacterium (assembly GCA_035526465.1). Classification (GTDB taxonomy): domain Bacteria; phylum Desulfobacterota; class Binatia; order UBA9968; family UBA9968; genus DP-20. The sequence goes on from DATLCH010000341.1 coordinate 7,570, forward strand.
GCATGTGTCCTTGGGACGTCGAGATTGGCGAGGGCCGCTTCAAAGGGACCATCGGTCACTTCAACGCGGGCAGCGAGTGGATGGATACGTTTTACAATCTCGGCTTCAAAGGCAATGACGTGCTCTATTTATCCGAGCGCATAAACGATCTCGGCATCGAGTGCAGCCACTATGCCTGCGGCGCCGGACTTGCGTTCGAGGCTTGGGAGAAAGGCGTACTCGGCCCGGACAAGACGGACGGTTTGAATTTGGAATGGGGCAACCTTGAAGCGGTCAAGACTTTGCTCGAACGCTGCGCCCGCCGCGAAACCTGGCTCGGCAATATCCTCGCCGACGGGCCCAAAGAGTTGGCAGAAGAATTGGGCGGCGAAGCGAAAAATTGGGTGGTGCACACCAAAGGCGGCACGCCGGCGCAGCACGAGTGGCGCCCGATGTTGAGCCAGATGCTGCGCGAGTTGGTTGCCAGTGGCGGCATGAAACCGCAGGGCGCCGGCGGCAAGGAACCACCCGACGATCTTAAGTATCGCGAGAAATGGGGCCCTCTCGATCCCAATCAACCGGACGGATGGACCAGCTCGCACCTGATCACGGAGAAGGTTCGCCAGGCCTGCGGCATCATGGGCGGTTGCTGGTTCGCCCTGAACGACAAACCGCGCGACGGTGTGCAGAGCATGCTCGACGCGCTTACCGCCACGACGGGTTGGGACGTGACCTTGGACGAACTCATCGACGCCGGTCACCGGGCGATTATTTTGCAGAGCGTCTTCGGCACCCAGCGCGGCTGGATCGCCGAACATGACTGGCAAGATGTCGGCCCGAGATTCTTAGAGCCGATCCCCGACGGCAAGTACCAAGGCTTCACCATCGCGAAATGGCTGCCCGGCTTGGTTTATGAATATTACAAAATCTCCGGCCGCCACGAACACACCGGCCGGCCCTTCATGGACACACTGCAAAAATTAGGCATCGAGGAATTTAAAGAGTGGAGCCAGCTGGATTGATCCGATCGACGAGGAGATAAAAATGCGAGTGCGTAAATTTCTAATACTGTCCCTGGTAACACTTTTGGTTGCGACCTACTTCGAACCGCGCGCCTATGCGCAAGCACTGAAAAAAATCCGCATGGCCAGCTCATCGACCAATGTCTCATTCCTGGCACTCTACACGGCTTTGCACCGCGGCTTTTTCAAAGACGAAGGCATCGATCTGGAAATCATCTTCATGCCGGCCAACTTGGCGAGCACCGCGGTGCTAAACGGCGATGTCGACTTTAACGGCGCGGTGACCGGCACCATCGGCGCCGCGGTGCAGGGCCGGCCGATGAAGGTATTGCTGTTCACCGTGTCAAAGCCGCTATTGTTCTTGATGGGACAGAAAAACATTAAGGACTTGAAGCAACTCAAAGGCAAAAAAATCGCCGGCAGTTCGCCTGGCGGCTCGGCGACCTTGCTCGCCAACCAAGCCCTCAAACAAATCGGCCTGGAGCCCGGTAAAGACGTCTCCGTCCTGCAGATGTCAGGCAACGCCGCGAGCCGGCTGGCGGTCTTGGAATCAGGCGTCGTCGAAGCATCACTGATTTCCGTGCCGGAAAATATTATCGCTCAGGAAAAGGGCTTTAACGAACTGCTGTTTCTCGGCGACGTGATCGAGTTTCCCCAGAATGGATTCGGCACATCGGACAAACGTATTCGTGAAAACCCCGACGAAGTGTACCGCATGGTGCGCGCCACGTTGCGCGGCTTGCAATTCATTTGGGATAAGAACAACAGCGAAGCGGTGACCAATATTTTAATGAAACAATGGAAGGTGAGCGACCGCAAAATGGCCGCCGAAATGTCGCGACAAGTCGGCAGGGTGCTGACCAAAGACGCGTATGTCAAACCGGAATCGGTGCAAGTGCTCATCGATCTCGCCCGCGAGAGCGCGAAAGTAAGCAAATCCGTGGCTGTCGCCGAAGTCGTAGACTACAGTTTTTTGGACAAAGCGCGCAAGGAATTGGGGATGATAAAATAGCTCGTACGGGCGCCGCATGCTGCGTCCGACTGCACCATCAAAGCAGCGGATCGATGATGACCTTGATGGAATCTTGCCCGCTTGCCGTTAGCTGAAAGCCCCGTCCGGTCTCTGCCAAGGGCAATCGGTGCGTCACCATGTCGGCGACACGCACCTTGTGGTCGCGAATCAAAGCCAGCGACTCTTTCAAATCGTCGCCGCTGCCGGCGTAAGAAGTTACCACGTTGATTTCATCGCGCCAGAAATCGAACAGCGGAATCGGCACATCGACGCCCGCCGCCGTCGGCGCAAACAATAGCAGCGTGCCGCCGCGATCTACCGACTTCGTCGCTTGCGTAATCGCCGCCATGGCGCTGGTGCAAACAATCACCAGATCGGCGAGACGGCCGCCATTTAAATCCTTTAGCCGATCCGGCACATTTTGCGCGCCGTTAATTGTCGCATCGGCGCCAAATTGTCTCGCCGCATTCAAACGATATTCGCTGATATCGGTGGCGATGACCCGGTCGGCGCCGCGCGCTTTGGCGAGTTGAATGTGCAGCAAGCCGGAAATACCGCTGCCGATTACCAACACCGTCTGCCCAGTCGCAAGCTTGGCGAACCGCTGCGCCCGCACGACACAAGCCAGCGGCTCAATGAACGAACCTTCGTCAAACGTCATCGCGTCTGGAATCCGCAACGTGCCGAGCTCGACGTTGATTTTCGGCACGCGGATGTATTCGGCAAAACCGCCGGGCTCGAAATGGGTCGTGCGCAGCAGATCGCACACCGACTGATGCCCGGTTTTACAGTAACGGCATGTGCCGCAAGACACGTGGTGAGTGGAGAACACTCGGTCGCCGACTTTGTAACCGGCAACTCCAGCGCCGATCTCGACGACCTCGGCAGTGATCTCATGCCCCAACACCAACGGCGCTTTTTTGATACGGTACCACTCCATCAAGTCGCTGCCGCAAACCCCGCTAGCCCGTGTCCGCAGCAGCAACTCGCCCGGACCAATAGCAGGAACCGGGAGCTCCTCCAATCGAACATCCCGGTTGTTGTAGTACATTGCGACGCGCATGTTAATTGTTCGCGCAACAAGCTGGAGCAATTTTGCTATCAGCTGGCTTTGCGTGCCTGGGAATTCTTCTCGCTCTCGTAGATCTTTAAGGCCTCTTTTACAGAAATATTCTCATGGACGATTGCACGCACGGCTTTGATCATTCCCACGGGAGAATCGGACTGGAAGATATTCCGGCCCATGTCGACGCCGACGGCGCCGCCTTTGACGGCGTTGTAGGTGAGCTCTAGCGCTTCCAGTTCCGGCGTCTTCTTGCCGCCGGCGACGATGACCGGGACCGGACAGCTGCCGATCAGCTCTTCGAAATTGTCGCAGTGGTAGGTCTTCACGATATGCGCGCCCATCTCGGCGGCAATGCGGCACGACAACCCGAGATAGCGCACGTCGCGCGCCATGTCTTTACCCACCGCCGTGACTGCCAGCACGGGAATGCCGTACTTCTCGCCTTGATCAACCAACTTGGCCAAACTGACCAAAGTCTCTTTCTCGAATTCCGACCCGACGAAGATCGACAGCGCAATTGCCGAGACGTTGAGCCGAATGCATTCCTCGATGGACACTGTAATCTCTTCGTTCGACAACTCTTTGAGAATGCTCGTGCCGCCCGAGACTCGCAAGACGATTGGCTTGTCGGCGCTGGCGTCCACGGACGTGCGCAACACCCCGCGGGTCAGCATGATAGAGTCCGCGTACGGCATCAACGGTTCGATGGTCTTGCGCGGCTCTTCCAGACCGCTGGTCGGTCCGAGAAAATAGCCGTGATCAACGGCGAGCATTACCGCCCGTCCGTCCGCTTTGATAATTCGCGCTAAGCGATTCGCCATTCCCCAATGCATCGACATAGTAGCCTCCTCAATAAGAGCTTAATGGGCCAAAAACTATCATAAATCGATTTTGAATGTGAATCCCGCCGTGCAATTTGACAGCGTCGGCCTAGAACTATAGCTTGGCATCACCAATAACTGAGGAGGAATTATGGCGATTGAGATCGTGGACATGGTTAAAAAGGCCGGCGAAGGCAAACGCCAAGTGATCTTTAACACCCATCGTTTTCACGCCTGGGTGCATGTTTACCCCAAGCCTGGCGACGCCGACGACATGCATTGCCACAACGCCGACCAGACGTTTTATGTCATTGACGGTGAATGCACCATGCATTTTCCCGATGGCGGCAAAGCGGTCATGACGCCGGGGCAGGTGGCGACCATCACAGGCGGATCCTTTTACCAGTTGGAGAATACCGGTACCGGCCCTATGGTCCTGATGGGAAATCGCTCCGGACCTTCGGAAGCGATCCAACATATCAATTACGAGTTGCGCAAGGACATCAAAACGTTATCGAAAGAGGAGATGGACAAAATCCGCCATCCCGGCAACGTGCGTGTCGCCGGATAAAGAAAGACCTCAACTCGTTTGATTGATCGCTTTGGCATGGGCGTGCGCGCCAATGAGTGGCCAAAGATAGCGCACACCGAGGCCGAATAGGATCATCGCACCGCCCCAAACTGTCGCTGTTGAGGGAAACTCGCCGGCGATCAAAGCGACCCAAAGCGGATTAAGTACCGGCTCGACCAAGGCGATCAGCGACGCCTCTTGCAGGGACACCGAGCGCAGTCCCTTGGAAAACAGAAAATACGGCGCGCCCAACTGCACCGCCCCCATGATTACCAGGATGACGATCTGAGTGGTCGTCAAGGTCAAATGGGATTGCACAATCCCGAAAATCAAAAACGCACAGACGAGATTGTTGACCCATGTTAAATAAACCGGAGCGACATTGTTAATGCGTTGCAAATTGATCATATAACCGGCGAACAGCAGACCGCTCAGAAGCGCGAGCGCGACGCCGGCCATCTCCGGCTCGCCGGCGCTGTCGAAGGAAATAATCCCGATACCGATCATCGCCACGCCGAGTGCAAAGATATTCGGCCTGGCGATTTGTTCCCGCATGACCAACCATGAGAACAAGAATACGAATATCGGCGCGGTGTACTGAAGCACGATGGCGTTGGCGGCACTGGTGAGCTTGTTGGCGGAAACGAAAGCGCTGATGGCCGCCGTGTAACTCAGGACCGAGAAGATAATCCTGCGATTATAGCGAAAGTCATAACGCTTCAGAAACGGCGTAAATACTATCGCCGCGAAAAGACTGCGGTAGAACACGATCGCCAGCGGGTGAATATCCAAAAACTTGATAAAGACACCGCCGAGACTCCAGAGAATTGCGGCAGCGAGGATGAACAGGCGACCGCGCTCAAGCTGCAATTTAGAAGCGAACTTGGATGCTACGTATGGCATGGCGCGGGAGTTCGTTGTGAGCAGCGCGTGGACGTCGACCGCAATTCGTTTAGAACTAACAATACTTGTCTACAAATAAAAATGGGGCGGAACGCATAGGCCCACCCCATCGGATTCGAATGGTTCGATTAAACTATCGAATCAGTTAATCTTTGCTATCGGATACGACGGACACTTTGAGCATCACCGTGAGATCGGCCGACAAACGCACCGGAACTTCATATTCGCCGGCGACTTTGATCGTTTCGTTCAATTGGATTTTGCGCCGGTCGACGACAAGGCCTTTGGCCTTAAGAGCTTTGTCGATTTGCATATTGGTAACTGAGCCGAAGAGTTTGCCTTCTTCGCCAACCTTCATCGGGATCACCAGCGATACTCCGGACAATTCATCGCCCACCGCCTGAGCTTGACGCAGGACTTTTTGTTTCTGGTCGGAAATAATTTTTTTGGAGTGATCGAAGCTCTTGAGATTCTTCTTGTTCGCCTCCAAGACTAATCCGCGCGGCAGCAAAAAATTTCGCGCGTAACCATCGCGCACGCGTACGACTTCGCCAATCTTGCCGACGTTGGCGATATCTTCTTTGAGTATAACTTCCATGATTCCTCCGCTAGGACGCTCGGCTCGGAGTGAGATTGTCTTTACCCAAGCGGCGGAAATCGCCCCAGAGATCGAACAGCCCCAGACCAACAACCATGAGCGTAAAAATTTGCTGAAACACGATCAAAATATAGGTAATGCCGCGCAGGAATCGCGGCACGTTGTTCTTGTGAAAAAAAAACGCGATCACGGCCAAACCTTGAGCGAAATAAAAAGCACCGACGATCAATAACACGTTCATGGCGATCACACGCACAAGATCAGGAACCGGGAAAAACAAGCTAAACCCGCACGCGATCAAACCCCAAACCAGCGCTTCCGGACCTTTCCAATCGCGAAAGTTTTCAATGGCAAACCATCTGGCGCGGTGCTCCGGAAAACGCCGACGCAGCGAAAGAAGATTGATCAAGGCGATGAACGCAAAGGTCAGAAACATTAATCCTGGTAAAAGTTGCAAAGTCATGTCGATCAACTGCGGCATTCTTTCCTTGAGCAGTTCCAAACTCTCTTTGGAGAAACCTAGTTGCTCCTGCATCCGTGTAGCGGCGGCAAACTGTTGGGTTAATCCGCCGCGGAAATCAGCCGCGAGCGCGGACCAAGAGCCAAAAAAATAACGGGCGACGCCGAGCGACCAAACAAGCATTGCCGAGGCCGCGCCGACAACGACATACTCAACCATACGCAACCGTCCAACGAGCGCAAACAAGACAGCCGCGAGAATGGCAAATATTCCGTACAACAGACTCAGTTCTTCGGCAGCAAAGAGAGCTAGCAGCAATGTCGCGACGAGCACGACAGCTAGACCGTAACCGACTCCGTATTTAAACCCGAACAACAGCACGGGCTGAATGACGAAGGGCAGCAGCAGTGCACCGATGGGCGGCACACTGATACCGCTGATGAACAGAAATACACTCAAGGCTAAAGCCAATACAAACCGGGTGATGACTTCTAGCCGCTGCATAGATATGGCCGAAGAACTGATTTAATTATTCGCGGTGGTGAACGGCAGCAGAGCGATGCTTCGGGCGCGCTTGACCGCCGTCGTCAGCAGCCGTTGATGGCGCGCGCAGTTGCCGGTAATCCGGCTCGGCGTCATCTTGCCGCGTTCGGTCACGAACGAAGATATCGTGCGCAAGTCTTTGTAATCGATTCGTAAGCTCTTGTCGGCGCAAAAACGACAAACCTTGCGCCGAAACATCGGCCGTCGGCGCTGACCGCCTTTATCATCGTCGGACCGTTCGCGGCTAGGCCTCGGGCTGCGTTCATACTGTGCCATAATTTACGCTACCTCTTGTTTCGTCTGCTCTTTCCTGGCCGTGGATAAACCAGCGACTGGAGATCAAATCATTCTGAATCTGGTACTTAGGTCGGAACTCGCGTCATAGATAAAAATCGCAGTGGACCGATCGCGCCATTAACTATCTAGGCCGAGGGGTCGCGGTCGCCGCCACGCGATCTATTATCGTCGTAGTTCCGTCGATCGTCGTAATTTCGCCGCGGCGGCTCATCGCTATACGCCCGCGGGGCAGATGGACTGGTCATTGGACTGTCCTCCTCTGCGCGCGTCGTCAGGTAACGCAGAATGCCGTCGGTCAGCTTAAGATTTCGCTCAAGCTCCGCCACGGTTTTTCCTGTGGCCTTGTAGCGCATCAGCGTATAGAAACCTTTGCCTTGTTTTTCGATACGATAAGCGAGATCGCGTAGACCCCACTCTTCGACCTGCACGATGCTGCCCTCTTGGCCTTCGACGACCTTGTTGAATCGCTCGATGAATTCTTTGTTTCTCGACCCTTTTTCCGGATGCACCACAAAAAGAGTTTCGTATAATGTAACCGTGTGATTATCCTCCGCAAGAAAATTGTCTATCTAACATACGGACTTGGCGTTTACAATGTACAGCGGCCGTCAGTCCACCCGATTATAAATAGCCATTGCCGCCTCGGCTCCCTTATCAAGCAAACAGCAGAGCGCCTCGGTGGCGCGGTCCATGAGCTTAGTTAGGTCACCAAGCTCGGATTCATTGAACGGTGCCAATACATACTCGATAACCTCGAGATCTTCGGGAGGACGACCGATGCCGAGACGCAGACGACAAAACGCCGCGTTGCCGAGATGTTCAATGATCGACATCACACCGCGATGGCCGCCGGCGCCGCCGTTAGTGCGAATCCTAATTCGCCCGAACGGTAAATCCAAGTCATCATGCACGACGATCAAATCTGCCGGCGACGCACCTTGCTCTTGAAGCAATGCCGCCACCGCCACGCCGCTGCGATTCATGAAAGTCTGCGGCTTGGCCAACAGCAGCGTAGTTTCGTTTACTCGTCCTTTTCCAGCCAAGGCGTCGCACTGGTAGTGGTCTAAAACGATTCCTTGCTGCCGCGCCACCCGGTCGATAAACAGGAATCCGATATTATGCCGCGTGGCGTCGTACTTGTTCCCAGGATTGCCCAGTCCAACAACGATTTTCACCAAGCCAATCCCGCTGAAAGAGCGAAACAATCGGCCTAAGAGGCGCTGTCCTTTTTAGCATCCGGCGCAGCAACTGGCGCAGCTTCGGCCGCGGGTGCAGCGGTGGTCGGAGCCTCCTCGACAGTGGGCGGGACAACGGTCACCAGCGCCAAGTTGTCTTCCGAAAGGGACACAACCCCCTCCGGCATCTGCAAATCTTCGATATGAACCGAATCGCCGATATCCAGCGCGCTTACGTCGACGTCAAAAAATTCCGGGATGTCGAGGGGCAAACATTCGACCTCGATCTCGCGCACAATGGGCTGCAAGATTCCGCCACGCGCGGTCCCCACCGCTTTGCCGACAAAGTGGAGCGGTACATGCACCTGAATTTTCGCCGTCAGATCGACCTCGTAGAAGTCAGCATGAATGACATCGCCGGTAATGGGATGAAATTGCATATCCTTAACCAGCGCAACTTTTTCCGCCAGGGTGGCCGCGCCGGATTTCAACCGTACCAGGTGGGAACCTTGCAAGCCTGCGACGCGCCGAGAAAATTCTTTCTTGTCGAGCGCCAGGCCTACCGCGGCCATTTTCGGGCCATATAATATTGCTGGGATCTTACCGCTGCGGAGTAACCGCTTGGCATCACGTTTACGCTGCTTATCGCGCGCTTCAACCTGTATTTCCAGAGTCTCCACGGAACCACCTCCTCTGACTAAACGAATAGCGAACTGATCGATTCTTCTTCATGAGTTCGGCGAATCGCCTCACCGATCAAATGGGCGACCGATAATATTTTGATTTTGCTACATCCCTGGGCGTGCGGTCCGAGAGGAATCGTGTTCGTGACTATCAGTTGCTCGAGCGGGGATTCTTCGATGCGTTTGATAGCCGGCCCGGACAACACCGCATGGGAGCAGCAGCCAATAATGTTTTTAGCGCCTTCTTTTTTGAGCGCCACGGCAGCCATGGTCAACGTTCCGGCAGTATCGACCATATCGTCGACCAAAATGGCAATGCGATCCTGCACCTCACCGATAATATTCATCTCGGCGACCACGTTGGGACCGACCCGACGCTTGTCGATTATCGCCAAGGACGCATCCAAACGCGTCGCAATTGCGCGTGCGCGCTCGACACCACCCGCGTCAGGCGAGACGATGGTCACCTCGTTATGGTTGAGCTGCTTACGTAAATAATCGAGCAGCACCGGCGTCGCGTAGACGTTGTCGACGGGAATATCAAAAAAACCTTGAATCTGCCCTGAGTGAAGATCCATGGTCAGCATGCGCGACGCCCCAGCACGGGTGATCAAGTCGGCGACCAACTTGGCACTGATCGGCACCCGCGGGACGACCTTGCGGTCTTGGCGCGCGTAGCCGTAATAAGGCATAACCGCGGTGATGCGTTGGGCGGACGCCCGTTTGAACGCATCGAGCATCAATAACAGTTCCATTAAATTATTATTGCCTGGAGCGGAGGTAGACTGCACGACAAAGACATCGGCACCACGGACATTTTCTTTGATTTCAACCTTACTTTCGCCATCACTAAACGTATCGACGGTTGCCTTGCCCAGCGGCACTTTAAGATATTGACTGATCTCAGCAGCCAGCGGCGGATTCGAGTTTCCCGCGAATATTTTCAAGTCGGCTGTGCGGCCCATATATCGACTACCCCGCAGTGCGAATTAACTTATGACGTGACATCGATCGTCAAAAAACACGAGCGCCGTCCAACTGTGAACGGCGCCATTCAACCTTACTGAATCTATTTCGAAGGCCAACCCAGTGATCTTCGCATAGAAATTGGCTGGGCGGGAAGGATTCGAACCTTCGATACCGGCTCCAAAGGCCGGGGCCTTACCGCTTGGCGACCGCCCATCCCTGAACCCCGCCGGGAAGTTTATCCATCCGCGCAGAACATTCGATCAGTCGTCATGAACCGATGTGGGTGTCACACCATCGGCTAGGATTTTTTGATATTCTGCGATGATTTTTTCCTCGAGCATCCGACGAGTCTCGTTATTAATTGGATGCGCGATGTCCTTATAGGTTCCGTCCTTGCGCTTTTTGCTCGGCATCGAGACGAACAAACCAGTAGCACCATGTATGATTTTTAAGTCCCGGATCACAAAACAGTGATCGAGAGTGATAGTTACATAAGCCCTGAGCTTATCTTCCTCAACAGGAAAGACCCTAACCTCGGTAACTTGCATAGGGACCCCCTTCTGGGCGAGCCAGATGTTGCGCGGTAGAGTTCTTTAATCTGGGCTTTTGACTAACCTCAATTCAAAACATGGACAAGAAACGCTTGTACCCCCTCCTGATGCCGCATCTGGCGGAACGCTTGTGCCGCCAATCGCTTCGATTTAAAAACGCCAAACACCGACGAGCCACTCCCCGACATTAAAACACCCGCGGCACCAGCTTGAAATAGCAAAGACTTCGCGTGATCTATTTCAGGATATCTCCTCACGGTGACCTGCTCTAAATCGTTGATGAGCAGTTTGTCGAGCTTATCCAGGCTCTCCAGCGGCGTCGCAATGCTAGTATTTACGCCAACTTTTGTCAACTTTAGCGAGAGATTGCGGTATACCCAGGCAGTCGCGACCGGGAATCCCGGGTAGATCAAAATAAGCCAGCGGCGCCGCACCTTCGGCAGCAGTCGAAGTTTTTCACCGATGCCACGCGCACGCGCCGGCTTGGCTCGAATAAAGAACGGCACGTCAGCACCCAGTTGCAGGGCCAAACGCTCAAGTTGGCGCACCGACAGGCGCAGCTTCCAAATTCGGTTTAGACCGATCAATACCGCTGCGGCATCGGTGCTACCACCGCCCAATCCAGCACCGACCGGAATCTTTTTTTGAATATGGATCACTACCGGCTGACGAATCTTTGACTTACGCATCAACAATTCCGCAGCACGATAAACGATATTGTCTCGACCTGAGGGCACTTCCGGATGATTGCAACGAATTTTGATCAGCAGGGGAATTTCGGATTGCTGTGATGTGATTCGGCGAATCTGTCG
>DATLCH010000342.1:0-3626 GCA_035526465.1 Candidatus Limnocylindrales bacterium
CTCGGCCTAGCGAGATAAAGCGCGTCCGGGTGAGCGTTCAAGGGTTCAAGTCATTGGTTAGTTCTACCGGATATATTATCGAGCGAAGGATAGACCAGTCAAAACCGGCCGGTGACGATCGTCCATCCTCAATCTTCGATCTTCGACTAATTGAGTTCCAGCCCCACGATCTTCGCCGGATTCCGCGTGCACACGGTATAGAGCTCTTCCTGATTCAGCCCAAAGGCTTCCATGTAGCCGCGCACCAGGCGCATGGCTTCGACGGAGTCGGGGAAGAGCGGCTCGCCCGCGTCGCTAGAGAGGGTGAAATGCTCGACGCCGACCTCACGAATCGTGTTGTACATGATCTGGGGATCTACCCCGAGAAGAGGCGAGAGTTCGTCCCAGGTGAAGTTGAACAGCACCCCGGTGCCGCAGATTTCTTTCATCATGTCTGGCGATACATTCAAAAATGGACTGAATGGATGATCGATGACGGCGCGTTTCAAGCCGACTTTCTGTACCTCTTCGGCGAGCTTGTAAATCTCAGCGTGAGTCGCGTGGCCGAAAAATAGCGCGACGTTGCGATCCGCGCAGAGATGGACGATGTCGCGAATCTCCGGCTTCAACTTCCCGTTATCGTCTAAATCGTAATGACCGGTCTTTAGCGCTTCGTCCCACGGGATCGGTCCAACCCAGCCGGCGTTTTCGCGGCCGCGTACGAACCGGCCGTAGGTACCGACAGTGCTCATAGTGATCACATGGGTAAAGACCGGCAGCCAAATCGCCGTGACGCCATGGTCGATCATGTCGCTGACGATTTTTGCCGTCACCGGCGCCATTTGTCTGCCGCAAACGTACGCCGACCAACAAGTGATTGGTTTTACACCCTCTTGTTTTTCGGCCCAACGATTGACGTCGTCCTGAACGGCTTGGGTCGCTTTCACCGGATCGTCGCCAGGAATACTTTTAAATAACAGTCCTTTCATTTCAGCTAGCGAAGCGCGCCGCGCCAGATCGAAGGGATCTTGCTGGCCTTCGTGAGCATGGCAGTGAATATCGATGGCGTCTTTGACTTTGATATGCGGCGGATGAACCGTGCCTGGTTTGTATTGCGTGCGTGCGGCATAGGATGTGACGCAGCGTTCATGGGTCGGTGTGGAAACGTTATGGGTGCTCATGGATTTCCCTCCGTGGCTGGACTGGCGATGATGTTGCTACAATCCGGACGACAATGTCAAAGGCAATGGGCAGAAGTAGGCGCGCCTTAAGACACGAGGCGCGGGTCAGATCAATTCAATTTGGTTTTAATGGGCGATTTCATGTAAGAACTTGGCAGTCTGATTGAGCCTAATGGAGGACCGATGATGCTTCAACATTTCGCGCGACTCGCGCATTGCGCTTGTCCCATGGTGCTTCTCGTTTCGTTGCTGCCGTGGGAAATTCTCGCGGCGGCCGACCGGGTCAACATGATTTACACCGCGCGGGTCATGTCGCAGGCCTATCCTTGGATTGCTCAGGAAGCGGGACTGTTCAAGAAGTATGATTTGGATGTGCCGATGGTATTCGTCACGCCGGGAGCTCCTTCCGTAGCGGCTATACTGTCCGGCGATAGCGAGGTCGCCGTCATCGGCGCGGCGAGCATTACCCGTCCCTGGGTGCAAGGAAACAAGGATCCGGTTTTTGTCGGTGGCATCAAGAGCTTGTTAACCCACAGTCTTATCGCCAAATCCGATATCGCACGCCCTGAACAATTAAAGGGCAAACGCATCGGCGTGTCGCGCATCGGCAGCAATCCGCATTATTTCGCGGTGCAGGCGCTCCGCCATTACAACATCGATCCGCGCGAGGTGAGTTTCATACAAGCCGGCGGTGCGCCCGAAACCCTCGCGGCGTTGGTCGCGCAGGGCATCGATGCCGCGGTATTAACGGTTCCGACCGACGCACAGGCGCTCAAACTCGGTTACCACTACGTTGTCTATGGTCCCGACTTAAAGATCGCCTACGCGGCGACGACCTTTATCACGCGTCGCACGATTGCCGCCAAGCGCGGTCCGGTGATTGGCCGCTTCATGCGCGCCATGGCCGAAGCCGCGCGTATTATGCATGTTGACCGAGAATTCACTTACAAGGTCCTGGAAAAATACCTGAGAGTCGACGATCGCAAGCTACTGGAGGCAAGCTACAACGTGGAGATCAAAGCCTTGGAGCCACGCCTGGCGATGAAGCCCGAAGGCTTTCAGTCCACCCTGGATGAAATCGCTCCCACTGAGCCGCGCGCAAAGACAGTCAAGCCACAGGAAATGATGGAGACGCGCTATCTTGATGAGATGGAGAAAAGCGGCTTCTTTGAGCAAATTTGGGGAAGGAAATAGGCGTGAGGCTTGAGGCCAAAGGCGCGAGTTGACGCCAGCGCGAAATGATTTTTAGCAGGTAGTTGAAGAAGGCTTGCGATTCGCGAACGCACTATCGACGCTAGGATCCGGTAACCGTTAGTCGCCGGCCCATGCGCACGGCGGGCTCGATACCCTGATAATAACCGGGAAGTCGGACGAGGGTGCGATAACCCATACTTTCATAGAAGCGCTGGGCGCCGGTGTTGCCGGCGCGGACTTCGAGCGAGATGGCGACGTTTCCCGCGACCGACGCGCAACGTTCCAACCAGTGTAGCAATTGGCGTCCGATGCCGGCGCGGCGGCAGTCGGGGGCGACAGCGAAAAGATTAAGATGCGCGACCCGTTCGCCGTATTTCATAATGCCAAAACCGGCGAGTCGATTATCGAGGCGGGCGACCAGCACATTGATCGCGGGATCATCGATGTTTGCGGCTACCCGCTGCTCCGTCCAGCGCCAGTCCAAGCCGCTCTCGATCAAGTCGCGTGACATATTGGCAATGGCCTTGGCGTCAGCAGCGCGCGCTAACCGTAGAGTTGATTCGGAATGCTTCATCGCCGATTTACGCCAGAACAGCCAGACTCACTGAATCGCCCATTGCAGAGCTATTATTTGACCTGGGCATAAATAAAGCAATCGCGCGGTTCAGACGAGATATTGGGGTGAATCAAGTAGCGGCCCAAACGGCCTTCGCGGACAAATCCGCATTTTTCCAGAACGCGCGCCGAAGCAGTGTTTTCGATATCACAAGTGGCTTGAACACGAAAAACTAACGGTTGCGCCAGAGCGTAATTCGTGAACGCCTTTACTGCCTCCGTCATGAAACCCTTTCCCCAGTGCGAGCGTGCCAGGACATAGCCGATTTCGACACTATGACCCTGGCTGCGGGCTTCGAGCATTCCGACGAGTGTCCGCGACGATTTCTCGACCATTACGTAAGGCAGACGGTCGCCGGCTCGCCAACTAGCAATGCATTCGCCAATGAATCGTCTCGTGATGTCGACGGATTCGTGCGCCTGCCAAATCATGTAGCGACAGACCTCGGGATCGGTGGCGTAAGACTCAAAGATGATTTCCGCGTCCGTGACGCGTGGTTGTCGCAGGCGCAACCGCTCGGTTTCAATCAGGCCGGGAAGCAGGCTCGTCATGCCGACACTGAAAACGCTGACTTGAGTATTGAAAACGTCAGCATCTCCTTGTGAAACTCCCACCAATTGTTTTTCGTTCTAAAGCTCGTCAGTTGCGTGTGCAAC
>DATLCH010000345.1:0-3935 GCA_035526465.1 Candidatus Limnocylindrales bacterium
TCGCGCTGGCTTCGTCGGCCAAAGGCGACGAGCTTACGATTTATAAAGCAATCGCCTGTATCGATGACCTGGTCGAAGCCGAGACTTCGTCCGACGATGCCGACAAGTCAAAACCATTTCCGGATATATTCCAGGCCGCGCTCGCACAACTAGGCGATATCCCAGCCAACGAAGTCGTCGTCGTTGGCGACACCGGCTATGACGCCGAAGCCGCGCGAAAAGCCAATTTGCGAACAGTTGGTCTCATGTCGGGAGGCTGGAGCGAGAACGACTTAATTCAAGCCGGCTGCATTGCCGTCTATCGTGACGCAGCTGATTTACTGATGCGCTACGATACTTCGCCTTTGCGCGCCGTGAGCTGAGCATAGTCGGTTCGCCTAACGTGCGCGAATTTTTTTACTCGTAGGGAAAATTAATTTCCGAGGAACGTCGGATTTCCGCTTTGAGCACCCGTTCCATCAGCGCGAGCACGGTCTGGTTATTGGCCGAATCTTCCGCTGCCACGCAATCCGACGGGACGATGACTTTGAGATCGCGCATGTAGGCGTCGTTGGCGGTGAACAATACGCAAATATCACTCGCCATGCCGGTGATAATCACTATTTGAGAACCTAAATATTTCAACAGAATGTCGAGATTGGTTTGATAAAACGCCGAGTGCTTGGGCTTCAGGACGAAGTAGTCGTCGGGCTCGGGTGCGAGCCGGCGGACGATCTGCTCACCGCGGATACCATCGCGCAAACAATGTTCGACCAGCTTGGGAAAGTCGGAACGCCAGCGGCCGAAGTTATCGTTGGCGTAAATTACCGGCACGCCGGCCTGTTTCGCGCGGCGCTTGAAAGCGCTCAACGCGTTCGCCATCGGCAGCGCCTGCTCCAAAAGCTTGTCGCCGCCTGGGAATTCCAAATCGTTGATTACATCGACGATCAACAACGCGAGCCGTGAGTCGTCGGGGGCGTGTTGGAGAGGGTCGTTATGTTGAGGAGCTGCCATGCCGGTCGCCTTTCAGAAATCTCAGAAAAATCAGAAATCTCAGAAAAATTCTTCGAAGAAAGGGCAGGCACGGAGGGAGATTTCTCTCCCCCCGTGTGATGCGGATAAAACAGAGGAGTAGCACGAGGTTCGCAGGCTTTATGGCCGTGCGATGACTCTATCTATCAGCAAACAGTGGACCAGCCTTGTGAGCGCTATTTGAAATAAAAACTCCGCGAAATCTGTCCAAATTATTGGAACGTGCGGTTTTGCTGTCTCAGTTTTGCAACGCGGCTTTATAGAACATTTAGTGGCACTAACTTTGCGGCATCTCAGAATAAAATGAGCAAACGTGAGGCTGCGCCAACTCAGCCGGACGCGCAAGCAGCGCTCAAGAATATCAGCAGCATTTCCCAGCTCGAACACCAGGCGCTGCAAACGCGCTCCCTAGCGGAAAGCATTAGCGATGCTTTGACGAAAGCTGTGGGCAGCTTTCCGTCCATCGTTTTCCATGCCGGGTTCTTTCTCGCCTGGATCGTTATCAATCTTGGATGGGTCTCTGTGGTGCCGCCGTTTGACCCCTTTCCATTCGGCATTCTGACATTGATTGTTTCGACCGAAGGAGTTCTGCTGGCAATTATTATTCTGATCAGCCAGAACCGCATGATCCGCCAAGCCGATCGTCGCGCCCATTTGGATCTGCAGATCAATTTGCTTGCCGAGCAAGAAGCCAGCTTGATTCTCCATCAGGTGCGGCGAATCGCCGAACGAATGCAGCTGCCGCCGGACGAGCGCGACCGCGAAGCCGCCCTGCTGACGGAAACTACTGATGTCGATAAAGTGATGCATATACTCGAAGAGCAGTTACCCAAAGACTAACCAGACCCGTTTCACGTTACGAGATCGTCTGCAGAGCGAGTTCTAAACAAAGGTCATCCTATGACTCGAGTCGTAAAAGAACCAAAGCATCTGTTCGACTTGGGCGGTCTTAGTGGCAAAGAGCTCGCTCGGCGCGTCTTTAACTGCGTGCAGAAAACCAACTGCATGGGCAATGCCGCGGCTCTGGCGTATTATTTCTTGTTTTCCTTGTTTCCGTTTCTGCTATTTCTCACAGCGTTATTAGCTTACCTTCCGGTAGACAATTTGCTTGAGCAGATGCTGGCATTGTTGGCGCGCTTCATGCCGGGTGAAGCGCATCAGCTCGTGCGCGACTATATCAACAGTCTTTTAGCCCAACCGCGCACTGGAATCTTGTCTTTTGGCATCCTGCTCGCGCTCTGGACCGCATCGAATGCGATTACGGCGATTTGCGATGGTCTCAACCATGCCTACGGCGTCGAGGAACGCAGGCCGTTCTGGAAAGTGCGCGTCGTCGCGATTCTTTTGACGATCGGTTTGTCGGTTTTTCTGATCGCGTCGATTGTGTTGTTGATCTTCGGCCCGCAACTCGGCGCTTATATCGCTAACTGGGTGGGACTCGGTGAAATCTTTAAATCGGCTTGGAATATCGTGCGCTGGCCGGTGATATTGATTCTCGTGACGACGGCGGTCGCGGTGATTTATTCTTTTGCGCCGGATGTCGAGCAACGCTGGAAATGGATTACTCCCGGGTCTTTGTTTGCGGTGCTCATGTGGACAGCCGTGTCGTTAGGTTTTTCTTACTACGTCAATAACTTTGGTTCATACGACAAAACCTACGGTAGTATCGGCGCGATTATCGTCCTGCTTACGTGGATGTATGCCAGCGGTTTGGTCATTCTCATCGGCGGAGTGATCAATGCGCAAATAGACCATGCCAGGACGACCGGTGACACGCTTAGTGAGAAGCGCGCAGAGCAGCCTCAACGTCCTCAGATTCGACGTGTACCGCCAAACGGTACTGTGCCGCGCCATCCGTAGTCCAGGTATGGAAGCAGTCCAGTCATTAAGTGACGGAGATGACCGGTTCGCCCGGTGGCTGGCAAATATGCGCCGCGGCGCTTTCGCCGAGGCGTGGCGGATCAGCGATCAAGTCTTGCACGAACGGCGCGGCCGGCCATGCGCCGATTTGCCGCCGCATGAACGTTATTTTTGGGATGGCACGCCGTTAACTGACAAGCGTGTGATGATTCGCTGCTATCATGGGCTTGGCGATACGATTCAGTTTGTCCGCTATGCGCCATGCGTACGCGCCATTGCACAAAGCGTTCGTCTGGCGGCGCAACCCGAGCTAACGCCACTCTTGCAGCCGTTGGCCGCCCTGGGCATCGAACTCGTCGATGACGGCTTCGCCGACTTCGACCTCGATGTGGAACTCATGGAGTTGCCCCATGTGTTTCGCACCACGTTGGCGACCATGCCTCGGCGAACACCCTACATCCACGTGCAACCGGCAGCGCTGCAGCGCGCCGCGAAATTGGAGGTTGGTTTAGTCTGGCGCGCTGGAGCCGGTTGGGATCGCCGGCGCAATATTCCAGGCGCCGAGCTAGCGCCGCTCGCAACCGTGCCGGATATGCGTCTGCACATCCTGCAGAATCGCCAAGACTGTCATGACTTGCCCGCGGGTTTGGGAGTGATGGCGCAACGCGACCAGCTGTTCGATCTGGCGTGCTTCATGCGCGCTCTCGACTTGGTGATCACGGTTGATTCGATGCCGGCGCATTTGGCCGGTGCCCTGGGCGTGCCGGTCTGGAACCTGCTGCACAGCGACCCCGACTGGCGCTGGATGGAAGAATGCGAACGCAGTCCTTGGTATCCAACCATGCGATTGTTCCGTCAAAGAAAGATCGGTGATTGGCGGGGAGTTATCGCTCATGTGACTAGCGAACTGCGGCGCTTGACGAACAGTTCTCAGGGCCCGAGCATACCGCTGCCGGCGAACATCACGCTTTAAAATCTGCCTGTTTCTATTCTGCTACAAGTTAATCACCGTTCGTCCCGCGACTACGATGCGAAGCGGCGCGAATGGCGAAAACCTGTAAGTC